>JBOFRT010000191.1:0-2594 GCA_051651165.1 Cetobacterium sp. | reverse complement strand
TTCAATTCCTCCTTTTGATAGTTTTGGCAAACTTTAAATTTTTTTGTAAGTCAAATTTACGAAGTATTTTTTTATTTTTTTATGAAACGTAGAGAAAGAAAAAAATAAAAAAACTTGAATTTTACTGGAGAAAAAATTTAAAGTAAAACGTTCATCAAAAGAGGTTGAAAAAGAGATCTAAAATATTAAAAATAACTTTTGCAGTGATTGCTACGCTTTTAGACAAGAATAGAAAAAGAACAAAAAATAAAAAAATGATTAGAGTTTTCTCTAATCATTACCTTAGTTTTTAGTCTTTATTGTCCAACGGTTGGACAATAAAAAAATTGTCCAACGGTTGGACAATTTCTTCACTTTAATAGTTTTTCTATTTCTTTATATAAAGAATATATTTTTTTCTTTTTCTTTTCATCTAATTGTTCTATTTTTTCTGCTATTACTATATCTACTTTTTTTTGAACCTCATAAATTTCATTTTTATTAATTTCATCTACTATTTGAATTTCTTCTGATTTTGACACTGGCTCTTTTAATGTCAAATAATCATTATAGTTTTTTATTTCTCCTGCTAGTACCAACTCAACCAATTCAGATGGACAATTTGGATTAGCAATTTGATATACTAATTTTAAAGGTAATGATTCTATTAATATTTTTTTATCCATATTTTCTAAAATAAATGAATATCTATTTATGTAATTATAAACACTTTGTTTTTTAAATCCCAATTCTAAATACCATTCTTCAAAGCAACCATCTTTATGATTTGATAATTTTTTTTGAGTTTCAAAAAATATTTTCCCAAGTTCAGTATGAGATTTAACTGTTACTTCCTTTATTTTTAACGTTTGTTCTTTTAAAAAACTAATCATATCTCTTTCTAAATTTAATTTATTAAAATTAAATTCTGCTAATGCTATTTCAGAATTAAGAGTTATATCTTTTTCAATTTTTTTTACTTTAACTAATTTCTCCATTTTTTCCTGTAGTTTACTCATTTTTATTTCCTCCAATTAATTCATAAATTATTAATGTTAGTATATCTTGCACTTCTTCCACTTGCTTTGAATTACTTTCCCATATTGTTCTTCCTGAATCCATTGTTTTAGCGATTATAGATTTATTTTTTATTGGTTCTGGAAATAAAATATCTGTATCTTTTAATATATTTTTTAGCTGTTGATAATATTTATTTTGAGTTTCTACATTTTCGTATTTGTTAACTATAATTGCAAATATTTTTTCAATTCCTTCTTCTTCAATTACATTAATAATTCCTTCAACTGTAGATCTATCACAAAATGCTGGTATTATTATTTTTTCAGAAACTTGAACGAACTCTTTATCTAATTTCATAGCTGGAATACTATCATTTATTATAAAGTCATATTCATTTTTCAAATTTTCTAAAAAAATAGGTAATTGTTTTAAAAAGTGAGAACCAAAAACATTACTTTCTAAAGGAATAAAATCTAAATTTTTTCTTATTCTTATCTTTTCACCTTCATTATTTAGTACCCAACTTTTTAATCCTCTATCAAATAAGGGCTTTTTTCCTTCTTTAAAAGTTATATCTAGTATATTATTTTGAGCGTCTGAAGTCAAAATACATGTTTTATAACCTAAATCTGCTAATCCATGTGCTATCCAAGCTGACAATGTAGTTTTCCCAATTCCACCTTTATTTACTTTAACTGTTATCATTTGTCCTTTTCCCATTTTTTCCCCTCCAATTTGCCTCATAGTCATTTTTTTATTCAAAATCTCTATTTCTACTTCGTTACTTTCTTTAGTTATTTTCATTTTTTTCACCAATTGTAATGGAATACTTAATTTACAAGCTATATATTCTTTATTTTTTCCACCTTTATCATAAATTAATTTCCTTTTATAAGTTGTTTTTTCATCTATGTCTTCTGAATTATTATCCGAATAAATTAAAATTTCATCTCCAATAGTTTTTATAATTACATCGTTATTAAACTCATTCAATTCTAATTGTTGTAAAATTTCTTTATTTAAAGTTATTCTTGCCTGATTCAAACGTCCATCTTTTTTAAATAAAAGATTTATTTTAATTTTTCTTTTCATATCTAAAATCCTTTCTACTCTACTACTTCAACATTTCTTTTACTATATTGTAAGCTTCCTCTTCTGTTAAAGTAAAAAATTTAAATTTTTGTTTTTTTACATTTATAGTTACTTCAATATAATTTTTACATGTTTTTAATCTCATAATTACTATTCCTCCATTGATTTTTTTTTAATCTAATGGTATACTTACATTTGCGATGGGGGTATATCATTAGATTGCCTCTTTTTTTTATTATATAATATTTAGAATCTTTTGTCAATCCGTAAGAGTATATATTTTTGTTTTTAACGTTTTTAATGAATGACAAAAAAAAGAACCTTCTAACAGATTCTTTTTTTTAATTAGATAGTTATATAACTATCTCAGGCTGTAGACAAGTAACTGTCTACAGCTTTTTTTTGTTTTAATTTTTTGGTATAATATTTTTAAATGAGGAGGCGATTCAATTTATGATGGGAATTAAAAATACTGATGAAAGAAATACTATTAAATCTATTAA
>JBOFRT010000190.1:0-1054 GCA_051651165.1 Cetobacterium sp. | reverse complement strand
TTTTTTTAAAACAAATTAGTTTTAAAATTTCATTTTAAGTATACAAGAGAGTGAGTTGGATTTAGCTAGTCTATATCGCATGTGCACTCTCTTCTATTCCTAAAAATTATCCTTTACTATATTTCTCTTTTCTATTTTTTCTACTGGATTATATTGTTCTTTTAATTCTTTTACTAAATCATTTAAATTTCCTTCGGAATTTATTACTCGTAGTTTAATATTATTGTTACTAAAAGTCAATTTTATATTCTAAGATTGTATTTAAATAAGTTAAGTAATATAATAATACTGTAACTATTAAAAGTTAAAAAAGGAACTTAATTTATGAAAAATGATAACTTAAAAATAAGAATAATTGGTTCTCCTGGAAGCGGAAAAACCTATACAAGTAATATTCTCAGTAAAGAATTAAATATTAAAACTATAGATTTAGATAGTATATTTTGGAATACTTCTCTAGCAAATAATAGAATAAAAAATAATTATATCAATAGAGACTCCAGATTAAACTCAATTTTATTAAATGATTCATGGATTATAGAAGGTGTCTATATTAGCCCTTGGACTTTTCATACTTTTTCTGAAGCTAATTATATTTTAGTAATTAAAACTAATAAATGGACTCAATACTATAGATTATTTAAAAGATTTTTTATAAGAAAATTTACTAATTATAGACCAAAAGAAACACTAACAGATTTTAAAAATCTTATTTCTTGGAGTTTTCAGTATCAAAAAGATTTAGATAATTTTATCTCTAACAATTCTTATTCAAATAAAATTATAACAATTAAGACATCCAAAGATTTAAATGACTTTTTAAAATTATTGAATTAAATACTTAAATTTTTAATAAATTTAAAACTTTTTTATAAAACCTATGGTCTAAATATTATAATAAGTGTTAAAAGTAATAAATAATTTAATCCCCCCCAAATAAGAACCTCTACCCCCCCAGAGGTTCTTATTATTTTTTGCAAATATATTTTAATCGTAATATAATTAAGAAAATGGAACTTTTAATTCTTTACATATGGAGGTATTTAAAATGAAT
>JBOFRT010000189.1:0-1333 GCA_051651165.1 Cetobacterium sp. | reverse complement strand
CGATTTCTTTCTTCTCTAAAGCAATTTTTCGCTCTGCTCTTCTTAAATCATCTGCTAATTCTTTTCTTGTTGCTCCATTTAACAGATTTACTCTTAATTTTGTAATATTTTCTAATCCTGTTCTACTCCAACCAAATGGGCGACTGCTCATTCTAGAAGCTAAAATATGGCTTACATGTCCTTCTGCGCTACATCCTAGGTTATGCTTCTCTCGATTATCCAAAAAGTTCTCAATTCCTTGCCACTGATTTTTAATATATCCTAAAATTTCTAATCTTCTTGTTTTCTTTTTTTCGTTAGTTTCTTTTTCAATCATTTGCATAGCAGATCTACTAAATGTATCTTTAGCCTTAGAATAAACTAATTTCTTTAAATATTCATAATCATCTTTGTTGTTTTTTCCACCTGAAACTATTAGAATAGCCTTGTTTAAATGAAAACTATCAAGAGTATATGTTGCTCTATCAATCCAATCTAAAGAAGTTTTAATCCATCTAGCACCATCTCCAAGAATGAATATCTGCTTGATTTTATCAAGATTGTAAGTCTTGTCTAAGTAATCATATACATCAATCCATAAATCATCTGATTTCTTTTGGTTACTAGCAAATATATATTTGTTTTTTAGATAATTCCTTTTAGAAGATTCTCTAACTTTACCTTCATGAACGTAGATAAGTTTGTTTAATACAGACCTTTTATCATCGTGTTGTAAGGCTACATGGTCTTCGTCAGCCAATATATAGATACTCAACGTCACGCTTCTTTTGAGGTATTTTAACCTTAATATCAGCATGTGCATATTTATCTAAGATTTTTTTAACAGTTTGTTTAGTAAAATTTTCTGAATCACAAACAAGCTTCCCAGCGTTCTCAAAAGAAAGATAGTTAGTAAGTTCTAAAATTTTACTTTGAAGAATAGTTTCAAGTCTTTGATACTTAGGAATATTCAGTGCTTGATCTAAGAGATAAGCATATTGTTTAGTCCTCTTGTTACGATAATATGTATGTTTAAAAGTTAATTTACCAAGAGGAGTAAAAATAGTTCTGGTATTAATTCTTACAATGTCCCAAGCTCTTTTTCTAGCAAAGGAATTCTTGATTTTTAAATCATGTTCTTCAAGTATTAATCTAAGAATTTCAATACCAACAGTATTAATATTGTCATTGAAAAAAGAAATTAAAGGCCTCGGTTCCATACCCATCAACTTAAGAAGTCAATAAAATCAAATACTTTAGCTCTTTTTATGGTAAAATATTTTTACTAATATAAAAGGAGCTTTTTTTATGAAATCTAAATGTTTAAACTTTTTACTTAATGAAGAGGAAATTA
>JBOFRT010000188.1:0-3601 GCA_051651165.1 Cetobacterium sp. | reverse complement strand
TGGGTGTCCGATTTTCGCAAGGGCGGCAAGTTGGCGCTGGCTCCTCGCAAGACCGGGATCGCCAAAAATACCGATGTGCCGGTGTGGTGGTATGAGTTCAAGCCGTTTTGGCAGCAGCCGCAGAAGCCTTCTATGGCCGAAGCGCATCGCAACTATAAAGCGCAGACGCCAGGGCCTCATGTCTCTTTGCGTCAGGTTGCCTACTTCATGGGGCGTTTGGCTGAGGATGCGTACCACTGGGGGCGGATGAGTGAGCAGGAGCTCAAGGCATACCAAGCCTTCAAGCGCCTCAACTTTGACCACCTTGACCCTAATGATGTCTGGCAGATCGATGGCCACAAGTTTGATGCGCTGGTGATCAATTCTATCACCGGGCAGCGGTTCCGGCCTGAGGTGACCTCTGTCGTTGATTGGGCTACCCGTGTGTGGGTCGGGTTCTCCATCAACTTGGCCGAGTCATCTATATCAACCCTGGACGCTATCCGGGATGGGGTGGTGCAACGCGGGATGTTCACGATCCTCTACACCGACAACGGGCCGGGTTTCAAAAACAACGCCATGATCGACAAGGTGTGTGATGTGCTCGGCGGCACCCTGGCTCGCGCCCTGCCCTATAACAGCCAAGCGAAGGGGTTGGTGGAGCGGTTTCACCACTCGGTTCTGGTGCGGCTCGCCAAGCGTTACCCCAGCTATATCGGGGATGACATGGATAAGCAGGCGGCAACCAAGGCACAAAAAGTCAGCCTGGCCCTGCTCAAGGAGGGGACTCGCGAAGCCAAGCAGCGATTGGCGCTGTGGATGCCTGAGTTTGATGTGTTCTATCGAGATGTGCTTGAAGCGCAGCGGGAGTACAACAACACCCCGCACAGCGAGCTGCCTAGGGTACGGGACTATGACACCGGTGTTCTGCGTCACATGACCCCGAATGAGGTGTGGGTGCGGACAGTTGAGCGTGGGTTTGTCGCCATGGCCGGTCGGCCGCATGAAGTGGAGTTGATGTGTCGCCCCACCAAGGTGGTCGTCACTCGCCGGGGCGAAATCCGGTTTATGAATCAGATCTACTTCAGCAAAGAACTGGTGCCAATGCATGGCGAGGATGTGGTGATCCGGTTCGACTTTCGGGATGGCTCCAGGGTCTGGGTATTCGACCTAGATGGTGTATTGATATGCGAGGCGCTGTTTGAAGGCAACAGCGTAGATGCCAAGCCGCGCAGCTTCATTGATGCCGCCGCTGAGACGCGTGAGAAAGGGCAGTTTGGCCGCTTGGTCACTAAGGCCAAAACGCTTACCGGCCGGGATGTGGACATTGTAGTTAAAGACCCTGGGCGGTCTCAGTCGTTCGATGTAGCGGAGCAAAGGGCCAAGGGTAAAGCCCTGATTGAGCGGCATGAGAGCCAGCAGAAAGCCAAGGCGGCTGAGCAGTTGGCCCTGCCGGAACGACCATCTAAGAAGTACGCGATGTGGGAGGAGTTGTTTTCACGCCAGCAGGCAGGTGAGGAGCTGAGTGAGGCGTATGCCAAGTGGCTGAAGGGTTACCCGCACAGTGCTGAGTTCAAGATGATGAGAAAGATGCTGACTGATGAAGGCAAGGCCGTTATCCCCCTTCAACAGTCAGCTTGAGAAACAAACAGGAGGTTTCAATGAGTAGTGTACAAAAAACATCCCGGATCACCAATGTTGAATTGTTATCTGTGGCTGTTCTGGAAGCCGTTGACCGTTCTGATGGACTGCCCGGAGTTGTGGTGATGTACGGCCATAGCGGCGTGGGAAAGAGCAAGGCTGCCGCCCATTGTGCCGTGTTGCATAAGGCGTACTACGTCGAGTGCCGCGATACCTGGACCCGCAAAGCCTTCTTGCAGGCAGTGCTGGCGGACATGGGTCTCGAGCCTGCCCGCACCCTGTCTGACATGGTTGCACAAATAGCAATGGAGATGGCCGCCAGCAAGCGCCCGCTGATTGTCGATGATGTGCAGTATCTGCTGGATCGCTCGGTAGCCAATGTGTTGACCGACATCCATAACGCCAGCAACGGCGGCACCCTGATTTTGATTGGTGAGGAGAAGGTGCCGGTATCACTGAAGCGACTGGAGCGGCTGCATAACCGCGTCTTTAAGTGGGTCCCAGCACAGCCGGCCTCGCTGGATGACTTGCAGACCCTGGCTGAGGATTGCTACCCCGATGTGCAGTTTGAGGATGCCCTGCTGATAGACATTTTGAAGGCAACGAAAGGGTGCTTGCGCCGGGCGGTGGTCAATCTTTCGCACGTATATCGCCGAGCCATTGAAACAGGTGAGAGCGAGATGGGCGTCGCACAGTGGAGTGGTAAAGAGTGGGACAGCGGTGAGGCGCCCAGCCGTTCCAAGCCTGAAAAGTTGGCGTTGGTGGGGGTGTGACATGGTTGAACTTGTGATGACCGGTCACAAGACCGAGGCCCAGATGATATGGGAAACCGTTCGTCGGTTTCATGGAACGACGTTCACGGCTGAGGGGGTGAAGGAACGCAATCCGCTGATAGACCCCAAGGTGGTCGATGCCTACCTGTCCAGGCTGACAAAGGGTGAGTTTTTGGTATGGGATGGCGGCTTTTTTTTCCTCAGTCGCGATGTGGGTGCCGAAGCGCCGCAGTTGAACCCGGATGGTAGCCCAGACCTTGAGTTACGCCCCTATGAGGCGATCTGGCGTGAGCTGCGCATCCTGGGGTCTGTATCGGTTGTGTCTGCCATCGATGCAACTCAGTTGGCCGGGCGTGAGCTCACCAAGCATCGAGTGGAGCGTTATCTCAACAACTTGGTCAGGGCTGGGGTATGCAACCGAACCAAGTCGGTTGCTGCCACCTCTGACGCGGATGTCTACACACTGGCACCGGGTGGTTACACCGGCCCAAGAGCACCGCTGTTTGGTCGTCATAGCGTGGAGCAGCTGTACGACTTCAATACTGACCGCCTGCTTTGGTCCAGTGGTCATGAGTCGCTGCACGTCGTGAAGAGTTTGAATGCGCTCTGTGAGCAGCAATCCGCGCGGATTCACGAGCTTGAGACCCTTGTACACAGATTGAAGGTCCAGGTCAGAAAATCGGGAGGCGCCTATGACTGACTACGCTGCGTTTTGGGATGAGAAACCGCTGTGGGTTGAGGTGTTGATTCGGCGCATAGATATCGAGGGGACGCGTGGTGTGGCTCGCTCACTGGCAGTCAGCCACACCCTGATCTCGCTTTGTTTGCGCAAGCAAAAGCCGGCAGAAGGGTTAGCGGTCAAGGTGTTGGCGAAGTGGGGGCAGATAACCTGTACCGCTCACGATGATGAAATCAGTTTTGTGGAGTGTGAGGCCAGGCGAAAGCAGCCCTGCCCTACCCATAACCCGATGGCAATGCAGCGTTGGAAAGCATGTTTACATTGCCCTCATAACCCAGAACAGCAAGGAGCGTGTGATGCAAAAACAGGAGGAGATCCCCATTGTCATTCGCAAGCGCGGCAAGCGGATGTGGTGCGTATACCAGGGGCGAAAGGTGTTGGCGTTCGCCGGTAGCTTTGAGTGGGCCAAGGCCCGCAGAGACATGATTAGAAATGGTGTGCTGGATGTGCCAGCGCTGGTGAGTTGAGG
>JBOFRT010000187.1:0-1388 GCA_051651165.1 Cetobacterium sp. | reverse complement strand
TAGCTTTTAAAAGTTCCTTTTCCAACTTTTTTATCCTTTCAAAATAAGCTATTCTTATTGTTTTTTCAAAGAATTTATCTTCACTTAAACTAAGCATTTATTTATCCTCACTTTCATTATTTTCTTTAATTATAATTTTTGGTACTTGTACTTTTATCTCTTCTTCCTTTTCCACCTTAATATGAGGAACAGTAACTTTTATATTGGGTATTTTGATATCTTTAATAATGTAACCTCCTAAAATTCCCACTTGATTTTTAGGAGTACACAGTATATAATAATGTTCTCAGGCATGGTATTATATACTGTGTTGCTCCTATGTACTTAGTTGCATGGGAGCTTTTTATTTTTATTCACTTTGTAGAAATTCACTAGCAGTTATAACAGCTAAAACTTTTTTTAAAAGATGTGCGTCTTTATCATTCCAGGATAATTCACCTTGAGTATTGTAGTTAAGCTCAATAGTATGATGTTCTTTAACCATAGAAGTTTTAATATACGGATTCCATGTATTAGGCTTTTGGCCACCACAGGTCCATTTAATTTTTGGATTTTCTGTTAATTTATCTAAGATTTTCTCTATATTTGTAGAATTAACATCTATAATAACTAGCTCTTTAATCATTGTTAATCCTCCATTCTCTTATCAGTTTCTACATCAATTATGTTTTCAAGAATCCTTAGATCTTTTTTAGTAAGAGTATCGAAATCAATTTTTAATTCACTAGCTTTTTTCTTCAGATTAAATTTAATTAAATCTGATTGTCTAAGAAGTTCTAATTTTTCTTCATTTGTTGCAAGTTCAATATCTCCAATTATCTTGTTCTCTTCATTAGTATTATCAATATATTCAACATTAATAGTTCCCTCTTCAGATATGCTTTTAATAGAAGAACCATCAATTTGTAAAGCTTTTTGAACACTTACAGATAAAGCACCAAACTTACTTAAATTAAGTTTTAAAACTGTTTTTAAAGCCATTGAATCAAAATTTTTACTCCAATTTGAATTGCTATATCCTTTGCTTAAATCGTATCCATAAGATTGACTATATTTTTTAGCGTGGTTTTCAATTTGCTCTTTAGTCATATATAAAGTATTTCTAAATCCATTTGTAAATTCTATATAAGAGGCATAACCAATTGTTTTAGCTTCTAGTCTTTGGTTTATATCTTCAATAAATTTAAAATTAAATTCACCAGTAAGCAGGTTATAATTTTCTAATTCACCTTCTTTTATCTCAATAGAATTAATATATTTATATTGTCCACTTCTTAGAGCTAGTTGGATATAACCTTTATAACCCATTTGAAATTGAGCTTTATCTTTATAAGGAACTATATAAGCATAACCTAAATTCTTTTCTATTGGTAAATCTAGTGTTGCAC
>JBOFRT010000186.1:0-11807 GCA_051651165.1 Cetobacterium sp. | reverse complement strand
GATCAGAAAAATTAGCTTTTGTACTTACCTCTAATTTAAAATTATCTGTTATGTATGCACTTGTATTATTAATATGTAAAATAAAGTTTCCAGTTTGACCTGGATTTAAAGATATCTGTGTTACTGGTGATTGCTCTGGTCCCAATCCCTTACCTGGAGCATTTGCACTCTCTCCTAAAGATTGTGTATTTGTTAAATCCACCGTTGCTGCTGTTAAAGTTTTTAAAGTATCTAGTGCATTTACGTTATATGTTGGTGTATGTGTACTTGTCGCAACTTTTCTAGCTGTATAGTCACTTTGTATATTAGTTATATTGTTAGGTAGTTGAGCATATAAAATTACATTTACAGTCTCATTTATTGCAACTAAACCTGTATCTATTATATTATCTCCATTTGTATCTAGTGCAGGTCTTTCATTCTGATTTTTAGATTGAAGAGCTATCCTAAATGTAGTTCCAGTTGGGAAAAATTTATCTGCTACCTGTAAATTATATATCTCTGGAGCATTAGCTATATTTTTAAATATATTAACAAATCTTAACTCTTGTCCCGCTTGAGCGTTTTCTATTGTATCTCCTATAAATGTTGCTCTAACATATTTTAATATCGAATATGTTACCGTATTTGATTCTTTTCCTGTAATTGGATCTGTTTCAGTTCCTGATTTAAATTGGAATGTCGCTTTATTTGTTATTGAACCTACAGCCTCTCCTTCTTTTACTAAAACTTTAAATGATAAAACTCCACCTTTATCTCCAACTAAAGTATTTCCTGGAACTTCTTCTACTGTAAAATTAATAGTCTCATTTCCAGTTCCATCTGAATTTTTCTTATCAACAGTATAAATTATTCCACCTGTAGTCTGTCCATCTGTTATTGCTGTTGCTGTATCTGTTCCATAAGCTTGCCACTTAGCACTATTTTCAATATAAGTAAATTTTGTATTCAAAATATCTACTAATTTTGCTTCTTTTGCATTTGTTGGAGAATCGTTGAATACTTTTAAATATACTGTTACTTCTCTAGCTACATCAGAAGTACCTGATGCAGAACTTAATGCCTTATAAACTCCTACGTTAGCTTTTTGAGTAAAAGTAATTGTTTCTGTTGCACTATCTGTTTGTGTAGCATCTCCTACACTCTTAGCAGTCAATATTCCATCCACTTGAACAGTTTCAGCAGGGTTTCCTTTTGTTGATACCCTTACAATAATACTCTGACTTTCCCATGGACCTACTTCATTTATCAAGTATTCCCCATTTGATGGTACAATCTCATTTTCTCCTGCATCTAAAACACCGTTATTATTAGAGTCTAAATACATTTTAATAGTTCTTTCTGTATAGTTGTGAGTAATTTTAAAGCTATCAGTTCCATTTCCATAGTTTGTTAATGTATGATTAAATAGTGCATCATTTCCAGCTGTCACTTCAACTGTTCTATTTGGATCTAAAGCCAATGCATATGTTTGGTTTATTGTTGTCAATACAATATTTGATTGTAACAATTTATTTACTCCACCAAGAGTTTGGTATGTCAACGTTGCCTGGTTTCCAATATCATAGTTTGCAAGTGGAATGTCATCTCTCACTGCACCCATTGCAGAACTATATGTAACCATACTTAAAACTGAAGCGGCAACTAAAAGCGACTTAAATTTAGATACCTTCTCTTTCATAATCCATCTCCCTCTGTCTCAATTAGTGTCAAAAAAATACTCTCAAAAATTGCCTACTTTTATAATTACTCACCTCCATTTAATTTTACTTGCATTTGAAACTCAGCTTTCTCTCCTGGCTTTAATTCATCTACATTCCATCCTACACCTTTATATTCAGACAATTCTACAGGCTTTCCATCAACTTCTATTGGATACGGATAATAATCTCTTCCATTTATACTAACTAAATAATTACTTGGTTTCCCTGTATTTGGAACTATCGTTGTTCCTTTGGGAACTGGAATTGTTGGATTGAGATTTTCTATAGCCTCCTCCTCTTGATTATCTATTGTAAAGGTATATTCTAAAATATCCCCTGGAGATACATTTTTTGCCTCAACTTTTTCTATACCACCCTTATCATCTTTCACAATTTTCATATTACTTAGATGTGTCTTTACCTCTGCAAAAACAGTTGAAACCACTAGAATAAATAATATCAATATTTTTTTCATAATCTTTCCTCCTGAAATTTTTTATATTTAATTAGCTTTTAATAACTCATCTAAATCTGAATAAGCTTTCTCTAAAGTATTCATCTCCTCCATCATAAAATCATAGTTTTCATGAATAGCCCCTTGTATAAACTCATCTTTTATTTTGTCATTTAAATATATAACTTTATTTCTTTTAAAAGATATTACCGTTTGTGTTTCTTTTGAATCTGCTTCCCGTAACACTAAATCCCTTAAATTTCTTTCCCCGTCAAAAACCATAAATGATTCAAATTTTTTCCTCTCTTTATTTTGGGGAAATGTAATCTCTATATCTTCGCTCAAAGATTTTTCTAATAAAAATTTACTTGAAAAATTATCTGTTTTATATATCCATTTTGTTGCTTTTGAAATTAAATTTTTGAACTGTGCATAATCTAGTAAAAGGTTGTCTATAAAAATTTGTTTCGATTGTGTTTCTAAATTGATTAAAATTGCAATACTTAAAACTAATTCATTACCAACATTTTCATATAAAATTGGAATAACTAAATCTTTTCCTGTTATAAATGTGGTTACCGTGCCATCCATTTTCCCCATAAATTGATAGCTTAATCTTTCATTATTTGAATATATTTTTTTTAATAAATTATTCAAATCTGTTATTTGAGATTTTAAATTTTGTTCTAATTTTGTTTCTCTATTTATACTTTGCTTCACTACTGAGTTTTTATAACTTCCTTTTTCACATGCAAAAAAAGTCAAACAAAATATTAATAATATTCTTTTTTTCATTATTCCCTCCCAATATATTTTAAGAAATTTAATTTGACATTTTTCTACCAATATAACTTCTGCGTTCCTTTTTTTCTTTTCACAAAAAAGGAATAATTAAAAAAAATAGTAAATATTATTGATAATTTTATTTAGGGGGGAGTAATATGTATATCAACAGTAAACATCTTCAAATTCTAAAAACTATAAAAAATAATCAAGTTTCTAATATTAAAGATATTAGTGATATTTTTTTACTTTCTAACCAACATGCAAAACTATATCTTGAAGACATTTATTGTGAATTATTTAAAACATCGTCTTGTAATTTAAAATCTGAAATTACTATAAATAAAATAAAATATTTTTCCAATGCAAAAAATATTTTAAAAAATTCACAACAACTTACTAAAAATCAAAAAATTTTCTATCTAATTTTTCGCTTAATTAAAGATAAACATATAAAACTATCTCATGTTTGCGAAGAGTTAAATCTTACCAAAAGGAATCTAAATAACTATTTAAAAAATATTTCTACTATATTTTCACTTTACAATCTTAAATTAAATATTAGTAATAAAGGCATCATGCTTATTGGTACTCCGTATTCTATAAAAAAATTTAAATTTCTTTTAATGTTTAAAATGCTTGTAGAAAAAGAGTTTTTATCTAGACAACTTAGAAATGAAATTGTTCATTTTATGAAAATAAATGATTTTTCTACCTTTAAAAATGATCTATCTAAATTCTTTAAGATTATTAATTGTGATTTTATAAAACACTCTGAAATTTCTTTATTTGCTTTTTATTCATCTTTTATTAATTCTTCTAAAAAACAGCAAACTGTTGCTGATATTTCTTTCAATAAATTTCTTATATATAGGCCTCAATATTATGATTATGATTTTTCCTATAAAATTTTTAATTTTTTAAAAAGTACTATTTTTAAAAATATTCCTACAATTTATTTAAATGATTTTTTTAATATGATTGACTCGCTTAACCCTACTAAGGATCATTTTGATAAAACAGTTAGAACTAAAAGTAATGAGTTAAGAGATATATTTGCAAAATATCTTGGTTCTCATATTTATACAAATACTAATTTTTTTCGCATAGTTAATCCTTGGGTTAACTATAGTTATTTAAAAATTTTATTTTATATAGATGATTCAAGTTTTTTAGATTTAAATTTAAATTATTTTATAGATTCAAATATTTGTAATATGACTCAAGAAATAAAAAAAATTTTACCTAGTTTTACATTTTTTGAAAGTATTTTTTTATGGTATTATTTTTCTGAAAATGAAAATAAGGAAATTAAAAATATTTTTATTTTTAAAAATCTTCCAGCTACAATTATTCCATCTCTTATAAATGAGATTTATAAAAAACACAATATAAAAATAATTGCTTATATGAACCTTAAAGAGTTTAAACAATATAAAAAATTTAACTCTATTGACACTATTATTACTGTTGAAAATTTCAAAATTTATAATAATAACATTCCTATTAAAAATCTATTTTTTCCAATACCTAATTTTAAAAAAGTAGTATCTATATAAAAAAAGGGTTAAATCTTATTACTTGATTTAACCCTTTTTATCATTTTATATTTTTTAAAATAAAAAATTTAAGATCAATTAAATTAGATTCTAGCGGAAACCTATTTATTTTATACATTGGAATACCTAATATATCATTTATATTTCCACTAGTTATTATTAAGTCATATTCTTTTTCACAACCAAATATCTCAAATATATGAGAAGAAACTTTATCTATCTCTTTAAAATCAAACATAAATTTTAGTTTATTTAAAATGATTTTTCTTACATTATCAATTTCATCTGAAATAAATAAAACTTTCATATTTCTAAAAGAATCATATTTTTTTAATAATAGATTATTATATATGATGTAAAATATGCTTTGAGTATCTTTTTTTACAAGTTCTGTATCTTTTATTTTTTCACAAAAATCTTTATAAAAATTAGTTTCACATATTTTTTCTGGAATTGGAAGTCTTTCTCTAACCTCATTGATTTCTGAAAGTAAACTTTCCATAAGATTTTCTTCATCTTCTAATTCTAGTTCTACAATAACTTCTTTTAATACATCTTTTATCTCTGCTATCTTATCTCTCTTTTTGTTTATATTTTTACTTTCTCCTACTACTTTTTTTATAAATTCTTCTCCTAACTCACATACAATAAATTCAGTAATCTCCTCTGTATTATATCTTTTTACTTTTCTCTCTAATTTATGTCTTGTATTTATAGCTGCTAACTTACAGAATACTTTATTATAGTAATTTATACTATAGTCTTCTCCTAATACCTCTTTAACTCTATCTCTTAAAATATCAGGAGCAATATCCCCAACTATTTTTCCAATCATATTTTTTATCAAGTTGGGTAGGTTTATAAACTGTTTTTCTACAGTTTCAAAAATTTCTTTTTCTAAAACTTGAACTATGATCTCTTCATCACCAACTATTTTTATTCCTTTTGATGGGAGCTCTTTTATCTCAATATTTTTTTTCAAAAGCTCGTCTTTTATAATTATTAAATCTTTTTTCAAGGTTGTTCTAGATGTATTTAAATAATCAGCTTCCTTTGTTAAATTAATTATTTCTTTAGAAAAAAGTTTAAGTTTTAAATATCTTCTTCTATTTTCAGAAAACATTCCACTAAAATCATTAATTATTTTATTTATCTCATTATTTTTTAAGTTTACAGTAAATACTCCTTTCTCACATTTTTTTATTGTATCTAATTTATACATCTTTAAAATATAGTTTATATTATCTATATCATATCTTATTGTTCTTGTGTGGACATTAAAATTTTCTGAAAGTTTTTTTAGTGTAAACTCATTTGTTTCATTTAAAACAGATAATATACTTATACATCTTTCATTTATCACCATTTGATATCCTCCCCCAATAATAATTTATATAAAGATTGTATCTCTTTTTTCTGAATTAGTCTTTATGAAAAATAATTTATTTATTTATTACTTTTTTTCACTATGAAAATATTTTTTTAATTTATAAATTTTTTTTCTCATCACTGGAAATATTTTATATTTTTATATCCAGATTCTACATTTACATCCTCTAAAACGCCTTCTTCATTTATTAAAAATGTTGTTGGAATATTTATTACACCAAATTGATTATAAAGATCTTTTCCTTCTGTATCATAATATGGTGTAAATGTGTATCCATTTTCTTTCATGTATTCTTCCACCTTTTCTTTATTATCACTTTTATACGGTCCAAATACAATTATAAACTCAACATTACTATCCTTATATTTTTCTGCATACTCTGGGCCCAATATCTTCTTTTCTTTTATACAATCTGGACACCATGTTGTTGTAAAATTTAAAAATACTTTCTTTCCTTTTAACTCATTTAAGCTTATAGTTTTTTTCCCATCTAAAGATGTAACTTCAAAGCTATCTACCTTTTCTCCTATTAAGTATGTTAACTTTTGTTCCCTTGGGTCTCTTTCATTAGCAAATGATATACTAAAAACTACAATTATCATTAATATTATTTTAACTATTCTTTTCATTTTCTCCCTCCTGTGTTTTTTCTTGAGCTAACTCTTCTGACTTATTTTCATTATCTTCTATTTTTTGCTTTTCTACTTCAAAATCTTCATTCTCTTCATCTAAAATTTCATCCTCAACTACTTCAATATTTTTTACTAAGAAATTATTATCCTCATAATAATCTCCTTCACGCCCATTTTTTACATTTATTTTAAGTTGTTTTTTATCAAAATCTCCCTTATATCTTTTACTATTAGAAATAATTTCTACTGTATACTCTCCTGGTAAAATATCTTCAAAGAAATAGTATCCATCAATTTCTATAACCGATCTTTTTATTTCTTCATTACCTTTTTTCAAAATTATGTCTATATTAGCTATCAGTCCATCGTATCGTCTTTCTTCTACACTATCATCACTCTCGATATACCCACTTATCAAAGAAACTGGAACTAATGGAATATCCACATTAATTCCTGAGGAAACTGAACCTTTATACTTTATTATCTCTTTTCCCTGAATAAGCATGGGATCAATTGATTCTCTATTTACATCTACAGTATGTAATTCATCACCACTTATATTTCCAATTATATATTTACCATTTTCTTTTACTATTGATGAACCTCCAGATGTAGTTACCTCTGCACCTTCATATACGCTTTCGTTTTCATCCATAACACCATTTGCATTTTCATCTACGAATACCTTACCTTCTACCCATCCATCTGTTACATTATTATTATTTATTGGTAGTAATGGATTCCCTAAATAAACTGTTTTTTCAATTCTTCCACCTATTATTGTTTCTCTATTATCTGTCTTTATATCTGGAAATTCAATATATATATTATTATCAAATAAATATGTAAATCTCATTTCAAAAAATGTTCCTTTTTCACTTGAATGTCCAACTTCAAAAGCTGCATCAATATTTTTAAAAAAACCACTCTCTGAAGGAGGTTTTACAAAGCTTAGTTTTATTTCATCATCTGCAAGTCTATCCTCTTGATAGTTTACTTTTCCTTCTAAAATTGCTGCGATTCCCTTTATTCCATTATAATTAAGTTTTATCTGAGTTCCATATCCATTTGACCTTATCTCATTTGTAGATGAATATTCATAATACTCATTTGATAAACTCATTCTAAAGTTTCTACTTATTGTATAATCCAAATTTAAATATATTTGATAAAGATTTTCATCTTCATATGTATTATTAAAATAACCTACACTTCCTGTAAATCGCTTAAAATCTTTACTTAAATCTATATTGTATGAATAATCTTTTTTTAATCTATCTGATATCTCTAAGCTATAATCTTCATATCTTATAATTAAATTACTATCCCAAGGTAATTTCTGCTCTAAAATCCCTTTAAATCCTAAACTTTCCGAATTAATCTCCTCTAAAATAGTTCCTGAAACTAATGTTGGATATTTTTCTAATCCAAATCTATACGCTACTCCACCTTCTAAAACATCATATTTTATACCCTCACTATTTTTTAAAAAAGAGATTCCTATAGTTGTTGTTAAATTTTCAGTTAAACCATATTTATATTTTGCTAGATATTGATTTTCCTTATCATCATTTCCTACTCCACCTTGAATTACAAAATCATTTTCTCCTTTATTTAATATATTTTGATTTCCTAATATATATATATCTTTAATTTCTATCCTTCCATCTCGATAATAAATTTTTATTGTATAATTATCTGAAGAAGATATATTCAATGGGGTAAATCTAAATTTATTTTCTGTTGGCAATTCAAAATCCTCCAAACTTCCATTTCTATATAATTCAACTAAACTAGCATTTTGTGCCTCTCCCTCTATTATTGTTCTATTATCTACTCTTGTTCCATAATATTCATTTTTAGAAAAACTAATACCTCTAAGATTTCTTTCTACATCAAATATAGAGTCACTTTCTAAATAAAAATCACCAAAAATTAAGTAATAATCACCAAAAACTTCTTGATATCTTAATCTAATATAATCTAATTCACTTTCTGGATAAATTTTTTGAGTCATTTCAAACTCTCCATATAATAATTCTGTACCGTAATCTATCTCAAAAGAATAATCATTATCTTCTATATTTGAATTACTATATATAAACTTCAGCATTCCAGGAGCTAAAAGTCTTTTTTTTTGAAAAATATAATCTCCTTCTTCTTCTAACTCTTGCTCTTTCTTGGCCATAGCAAGCCTCGTTCTTTGATTATTTAGCTCTAATGAATATTCTCTGGGTGTTTTAAAATCTGGAAAAAGAGTGAGTACGTATCTTTCATCATCCCATTGATAATTTGGTATATAAAAATATTCTTGTAAATCTTTTAACTTTATAAAAATATCATCTTCTAAATCTATAGATATACTATCAGGAATTCTTACATCTACCTGTTTTTCTGTATCTAACGCCCCTTTTATTCTTCTTCTTTTTCGATCAAAACGAAGCCCATCTATTTTAGTAAAATCAATAAATTCTCCAACTCCAATATAAATCTCTTCAGTTTCATCATCTATTAAAACTCTATAAAACTCATTTTTCTGTCCTTTCATCTCCAACTCTACAAAGGCTTCTTCTGGAGCAGAAAAAAGAGAGGCTTTTAAAATACAAAATATTAATATTGTTTTTTGTAATCGCGTCATCTTCTCCCCCTATATTCAATTTTTGTTTTTTACCATTTAGAATTGTCACAGCTTGCAATAACTTTTTTTATTTGCTCTCTTTTTAATTTCAAAGAAGTATTTTCTGCTGCACTTCCTTTAACTTGGACTAATTTTTTTAAATTTTTATTTTCTAAATATATCTCTTTATTTGCATTTTCTTTATTAACAATAATATTTAATGATTCAACTATCTTGACCTCTATTCCTAAATTCTTATTTAAATATTCTTTTCCAATATTTTCTTTAATTATTTTTTCATATAAATTCATATTATTTTTATATTCACCTTCAAATCCCAAACTTCCAAAACACAAAGTTGATAATAACATATAAATATTTACAATTTTCCACATATTACCACCCTATCTTCTTATTACAACTTTTCTATTAATTTTATCTTTCTCTATTGAATAATCCAAATACTCATAAAAGGCTTTCACAATTACTGTTTCTTTATATTCTCCTGGTTTAACAACATTTACAGTTGAGTAAACTCTTCCATCTAAGATTATTTTTTCTTTAACTTTATCTTTTTTAGGAAAAAATCCTAATACACTAACCTTCTCACCTTTATCTATTCTTTCTGATAAAAAATCTACTTTAGTTTGAGTCTTTAATGTCACAATTAATTGCCCTTCAGCCATTACTACTTGTTTAGGATACTGAAAATATAATTTAGTATTTCCAACATCTCTTTTATCAATTCCTAAATCTAAAGTAATTTCTGGATTTTTCTTACTACTAATACCATTTTTAGGAACTCTTGATGGAATTGTTCCAAAATCCATATTTCCTTTTACCTTTAAACTTAACTCACCTTTTTTTCTAAACTCTACCGCAATTTCTCCTAATAAAATCTCTGTTTTCCCTATCTCTTCTAGACATTCAATTCTTCCAATTACTATTTTTTCTTCAAATGATTTTAACTTTGATTTATAATTAAACTCTACATTTAAATTTCCATCTTCAATCTCGTAGATATTATTTTCCTTTTTATTTCCGTTTACTTTTAAAATTTCTATATCTCTTTCAGATAAAATTTTTATATTAATTTTTTTTTTATAACTAAAAATACGTGCATCAACTCTTCCTCTATATCCATTTCCGTTCTTTTCTAAATTATATACTTGACCAACTACTTCAGAAGTAAATATATAAGTTGATAATATCAAAAATATCGCCAATAATAATTTTTTCATTTTCACCACCCTCTATATGAAAAGAGGCATAGTGTTTCAACTATGCCCTAATCTATCTTTTCTCAATATCACTAGAATCCGTCGTAAGAACCTACTACTGTTGCATGAGCTGTATAAGTTTTCCCTGCAGTCAATAACCCTGGAATTGCTGGTTTATTTACAGTTACTTTTAATCCAGTTTGAGCTGCTCCCGATCCATTTAAAGTTACACTCTCTTCTGCTGCACCACCTGCAAATGCAACTTTTCCTGTAAATTTAAGTGCTAAACCATCATTAAAATATAAATTTCCACTATTTTTAAATCCTAATTTTACATTTTGATTCTTTTCTCCATTTACTTTAACTGCATTCGTAAAATCTTTTGATACAGTTTTTGTTCCACACCATAATCCAAATTCAACATCGTCTACCTTAATAACTAATTGCTCAGGAACTCTTACATTTACATTAAATTTATCCTCAGCACTACAAGGATTTGAAAAACAGAATGCAGGATCTACGTCTGTAGGAAGAGTTGATGGACCATCATTTGCTAAAGCTGCTACTGAACCTAAAATAAATAAAACTGATAATAATTTTTTCATTTTAATACCTCCACTGTTTTTTTATATACTCAATTTAGTTGAGTTGCTAATTATAGTTGTAGCTCTTTGCTACCTAGTCTGATTCCACTTTTATCCTTAAAATCTACCTTGATGAATTTACTTCCATTAGGAATATCTGCTAACTCTGACTCGATTTTTGTTTTCGATTCTCTTGTTGTTATTCCAAGTTTAACTTCTTCTTTTTTTATTCTCTTTTTGCTACTATCTAAATACTCTATATCTCCAATAACTGCTAGTGCACTATTTCCACTTAAATTAAAATTTGCAACTAATTTTCTATTTCCGTTATTTTCTTTTTTTATTTGGGTATTTGTTAGCTGAGCTCCAATTTTCCTTTCTCCTTTTAAACCATAGGCCGCTATATGAATCTCTGTTAAAAGTTCAAATTCTATTCCTATCTCTTCGCCAGATTCTGTTTGAAGTTTCTCTAGATTACCTTTTGCTGTTCCAGGCAACTCTCTAAAGATTAATTTTGCTTTATATTCCCCATCAGGTAAATCTTTTGCTCCTCTTACAGCAAAACGAACACTTCTACTACCATTTGGCTTTAAAGTTAAGTTCTTAGGATATATTTTCATCATATCTCCCATATCATATTTCTCCCAACCGAGATCTTTTTCTATATCGATTTCTATTCTCATTGGATGAACTGTATTATTAGTTACCATAATCTCATGAGTCTCGTTTTTATCTAAAGATGTATAAAATCCTGTTGGAGCTATTCCTATATTAAATGCTAATAACTTTGAAAAAAGTGATAAGTATGTCACTCCATAAAATAGTTTTTTTATTATCTTCATATACCCCTCCAAAATTTTTAATC
>JBOFRT010000185.1:0-1427 GCA_051651165.1 Cetobacterium sp. | reverse complement strand
TAAAACTTATAAGCATAGTTCATAATTGTTGATAATTCTGAATTAACTATCTTAACAGAACTAGTAGCAAGGTTTTTAAGTTCTTCATTTTGCCATTTACGAATTAGAATTGGAGTGATGTTCTCCAATTCTAAATTTTCAAAGAAAGGCAATATTTTATTCTTAAAGATATTTTCTTTTTTCATGATAGTTCTTTCTTTAAGTCTATGTTTCATATCCTCTATATAAAGTTCATATAAACTTCTAAAAGTCATTTGATTTGAAAATTGCTGCTTATTAATAAACTCTCTTTCATACTCTTGAGCATCTTTTTTAGTGTTAAAACCTCTTTTAAAGGCTTGTTTTCTATTTCCTTTGTAATCACTATAATAAAACCTAGCTATCCACTTTCCTGTCTTATTATCCTTAGTACAGCTCATATTAAAAACCTCTCTTTAAAATATCTTATAGGGACTTTACCTCTTATAGTGATGAATCCTTTACTTTCTAATTCTGTATTAAGTTGTTTAATTATTTTATATGCTTTTGTTCTGGAGATAGATAGTAATGTAACTACATCCTCAACCTCATATAATACTTTTTGTTTATTCGACAATATAGCACCTCCTAAATTAATAGTAAATCCTTTTTATTTAATAGGATCTATTCTAGTTTTGCAGTTTTCCAATTTTTTAAATTTATTCCAACATACTTTTTATATGAATTTTCTTTCTTTTTAATAAACTCTATAATCTCTTTAAAATAGGTTTCTGTATAATCAATGATATAATCTATCTCTGTATTTAAATTTAAAATGATAGCTACAAACTTACAGTATTGTTTATAATACTCAATCAAAGTTTTTAATACTCTATAGTTCTCAGCAATATCTTTAAATTTCTTATCATGCTCTATTTCATAATTACGACTTACATAAAAGGCATTTAGTGTTAAATTAAAGCCTTTCTCAACTTCAGAACAAGGTTTCCAACCAGAATATCTAACCAATGAGCTTGTAGCTTCAAGCAAAAGTATTAAATCAGTTTTTAATTTAGTCTTGCTGCTATACCAATACTTTTCAGCTTCTATTAACTTTAACTCGAGCATTTTTAAACATTGGAATAACTCTTTTATTCTATAGTTATAATTAATACCTAAGTTACCCATTAAATAAACAAACTCAGTACTAAGTTTTTCTCTTATCTTTTTAGCTCTAGCTTTAAATAATTCAATAAACTCCATTTAATAATCCTCCTATGATCTCTTTAACTCTTGATTTAATATATTAATTTGTTTTTCTATCTCTCTGACTTCTTTCCAAGCAATTTGACATTTAGCTTCATTAGTAGTTGCTCTACCTCCACGAATACCTCTTCTTGGAATAAGTTCCATTGTTTTTTCACTCCAACCTTCAGCTTTTTTTCTAGCTTTTAAAAGTTCCTTTTCCA
>JBOFRT010000184.1:0-2624 GCA_051651165.1 Cetobacterium sp. | reverse complement strand
TTCTCCTCCTAATATTAAATCAAGTGATGTTGAAGCTGTTTTTCCAATCATTACAGTTCCAAAATCTACCGAATCTATATCTGAGCTCAATGAAACCGCTTTTACAGCTTTCCCTGTCAAGCCTATATCTTTTGTTGCTGTTGTTCCAACTCCTGTTGCTGATCCCGATATCGAAATATCTCCTGATGCTGCTAATACTGATGCACTTAATATTGCCATTGCTAGTAATATCATTTTTTTCATTTGTACTCTCCTTTTATATATTTATTTTAACTTTATATTTTGTTTATAAAGTTGCTGTCCTTTACTTATTAAAGTAACTTCTATTGATTCCCCTTTAGTAGCTATTAACTCACCTTTAATAGTTCCTATTTTATCTTTCAAAATTCTACTTCCTCTCATTTTAGACTCTTCTATAATTTTTCCTTTTTTGTCTAAATATTTAACTAATACCTCAGGTTTTATACTGTATCTACTTTTGTTAGCAAGTGTAATAACTAACTCTACTTTATTATTATTTTTATTTTCAAATTTTATATTAGATACAGAAATCTCCTTATAATCAATTTTTCCTTTAATCCCATAAACTGTTAATCCATGTCTTCCTGCCAATGTTAAAGTAGTTTTTCCTTCAACTACATCTGGTAACTCCTCTATAAATATTAATCCCTTATATTCACCATTTGTAATATCTTTTGGTGGTCTAACAGAAAATTTTACCCTTCTTTCTGAATTAGCATCTAACGTCAACATTCTTGGAAAAACTCTAATCCATTCTCCTAAATACTCTCTCTCCTCTACCCCTTCTTCTTTTCCTGTATATACTTTTAACCTAATTGGTTCATTAGAATTATTAACTACAATTATCTCCTCTGTAACTGGTCTATCTAATGATACATCAAAAACTCCGGGAGCAACTGATGTTCTAAAAAAACCAAATACCGTAAAAGATAACATTATAAAAATCACTAAACAATTTAAATTTCTTTTCATTTCCTCTCCTTAATCATATGTAGCTGTAAATACAATTACATCTTCTATCTCTGTTCCATGGTCTAATTTATTTAAAATATCATTATTATAAGAAATTTTAAAATTTTTCTCATCTGTTCCAGTAAATTTTTGTATTTTATATAATCCTTTTTCATTACCTGAATATGTAACATCTTTTAAAGTTATATTTTTTTTACTATACTCCTCTTTTAATTCAAAAGATATCAACTTACTACTGTCACTATTACTACCTTTTATATAATTCTCTAACAAAATTTCATTTGTTTCAACTCCGTCAACTTTCACAATTAAAGATGCATTTGCCACAACTTTCCCTTTTATTTTTATCTCTGTTGATGATTGGCTCAAATCTGAAGTTGCTATTTGAAATACTGTTAGATAAATTATAATTATAATGTAAAATTTTTTCATATACCTCTCCCTAAAAAATAACTTTTTTATAAAGTTAATCTAATTTTTTAGTAAATATTTTCGTATTTTTTATATAACTTTTTCCAGACTTACTTTTTAATTTTATTTCATTTGTCAAATATGGTTTAGAAAATTCTAAATAGTTATTTTTTATTTCACCTATCTCTATATACTCTGCTAGTTCTGCTAATTCATCCTTTGACAAACGAGTGCTTCTACCAATATCTTTCACAAATACTCTAATAGGCTCATCAGTCATAATTCTAATACCAGATACCAGATATTCATTATTCAGAATTAAAATTTCACCTAAATAAAGATTAGACATATAGCTATGATCTAAGTTAATTAATTTTTTTTCATCATTTTTAACAAAAAATTTTTCTAAAGATAAGGTCTCATAATTTTTTAATTTTATATCACTGTCACCATATATTAAGATTTTTGCCTCTGCTGTATGTATTCTTAGTTTACCTATAAACTTCTCTAAACCTATTGTCACTTTATTTTCCTTCTGATTTTCATCATACCAGTAAAGCCTCTTGTTTCGTTCTATCCCTAAAGAATCGATGTATCTAATAACAATTTTTAATGCTGGTTTTGTTAATTCTAATACAATTTTATTAATTACACATTCCTTTAATAGAGGTATTTTTATTATTTTCGGAGTAATTTTTTCTTTTTCAATAAATAACTCAATCGCAATTTCCAAAAGTCTCAAGTAGTTTTCATCATATTTAATTCTTTTTTGTAATTCAATAAGAGTCTCATACGATGTATTTGGAGATAATTCTAATGTATTTTTTAATAAAAACATATTAAAAATCTCTTCCCTTAGTGCACAATTATCATAATGAACATTTTTACATATTAATTTTTTATCCATCTCTCTCCTTAGTTTTTACTTATAAAGAATATGAAAAGCCCTTTATTTTTTTAGCTTCATACATTTTAAAATCTGCCTTATTAAAAGCTAATATTATATTTTCAGTAACGTGTTTTTCATAACATCCAACACTAAAACTAATTTTATATTTTTTCAATATTATAGATTCTTTACCTAGTTTAAATATCTCTTCTATTTGAGGGATTATTTTCTCCTCTTCATAAAAAATATAAAATTCATCTCCTGATATTCTAAAACAGCTCTCTTGTTTAAAAACTTTCAAAAGAATATTGGCAACTTCTACTAAAACTAA
>JBOFRT010000183.1:0-2252 GCA_051651165.1 Cetobacterium sp. | reverse complement strand
ATTCTAAAGGAGAATATTTACAAATAGCATTGATTAGTTTTTTAGAGGCAACAAAGATTACCACAAATTTATACAATTTAAATAATGTTAAAATAAATATTATAAAGTATGAAAAAGATATTGAAGAAATATATTTTGGATTTATAGATAGATCAAAAATAGCTCCTTTAGAATGTAAAAAATTAGATGAAAGTTTTTTACAATATATAAGTTTACTTGATAATTTTAAATTCTACAAAGAGGATCATTATAAAGATTATTATATAAATAACAAAGTCAATGAACTAAAACTTAAAGAAATAGAGGTAATTGATTTAATGAAAAAGCAAGTTCAAAGTATTCATATATAAAATTAAGCAATTTTTTATTCAAGAAACCCCGCCTGCTGTGAGAGCCTATATTCGGCGGGGACAAGCCAGCGATGAGACACATATCTCGAGTGAGAGATAGGGATGTCAGTCGCTGGCTTTTTTCTTTCATAAAAAATGTGTGGGCTTGGGCCACCCCCGCCGCTCTTCCCCCCAAGCCCCCCTTCCGGCATCCCCCGTTAAGGTACTCCCTTTTTGGTGGGACCGCTCTTGGGGGTGGCCAATGCCTTTCCCTCATTTTGCTCCCTCTAGGATAGAATCAGGCTTTTTTTCGCTGAGATTGTAAAGGAGAATGCATGTCTCAGCAAAGCCTTCATAAGCAAGAGGCAGCAACTGCGCCCACACTTCATAATTCCCGCCCTCCCTCTACTGCTATCTTGTTGAGACATTCCCATTTTTAGTAAGTAGAGTTAGACATATTGTTTATCACAATTTTTAAAAGTTTAGGCGGAAATAACTTTTTTTATCTTCTAGCTGCAATCTCCGCCTTATAAATATCTTAAATACTAGATTCTTTTGAGGCTTCATATATTACTTTTGCCTCCTTTAAAACCTCATCTCTAAAATATTTGCTTAGAGATTCTTTCGTAACAACATCTACACGAGTTTTTAATTTCTTTTCAAATTCTTGTTTTACATGAATCACTTGGAATAAAGTTTGCGTTCCATCAAATTCTACTAAGAAATCTATATCACTTTCTGTTGTTGCATTGCCTCTTAAAGTAGAACCAAAAATAGCGAGTTTTTTGATTTTTTCTTTTTTACATATTTTTTCAATCTCTTTACTATATTTCATAAGGTTATTTAATGTCATTTCATCACCTCAGTTTATTTATATAATATTAATTGTAACATATTTCTAGCTTGAGTTATTTTTTACTTTTGTTTTTTTTTAGATTTGAAATTTAGAAATATGATAATTAAATCTATTAATTAAATTCCTTCATATAAAAGTCCACCGGGTGGACTTTTCACAAAACACAATATATAGTAGTTTTATTTTATTGAATACTAGATATAGTAAAATTTTAAAATAAAATCTTTTATCCTTGTAGACCTTTTTTTTCTGATGTATACTTTATCTAGAATACAGGAGGAGATTAATGGAGAGATTAGGGTTTCAAAAAATAAAGACTATAAACTATTATAATCATAGAGATGATATATGCTCTAAGGTTTACTATAATGAGATATTAGATACTATTGTAATTTTAGATTTTAATATAACTGAGATTGATAACAGTGGTGTTTTTTCATATAGAGAGTACACAAACCTTCAAAATCAATTTATGAAAAACCATAAATTTTTATATAGATTTTGTAATGAAAATTTTAATAGAGAAAACCTATGTAATATTTTAGAGAAAACTTTAGAGATTCCATTAGTTCCAACTAAAAATGTTGGTCGTACTGGAGTTGATGCATCTTATCTTGAGCATCACTTTGAAACTGTTTTCTTTGAGCTTTATGGAGAGGATAGCTATGACCTTCTTTCAAAAGAGGAGCAGCTTATTGGATTCCAAGGTGAAAATATTTTTGCTGATTATGCTATAGAAAAATTAGATGAAAAGATTGTAATAGAAGAAAATGGCGAAAGCTATCATCATCCACAGAAAACTGGCTTATCTAAATATATAAAGCAGATTGAAAGACAAAATGCATTGGTTTACCAAGGATACAAAGTTTTTAGATTTTCAACTAATGAGATTGAGTTTAAAGATAGAATGATTGAAGAGATGAAAATCTACTTGGGAAATAAAGAGGAGTTTATTCCTCAAAGATTATTAGTTCAAGATAGAAAATATAAGCTTTATGAACACCAAAACTTAACTCTTAATCAACTTCAGGAAATGAGAAAAGATGGAATCAAATCAACTGTTATAG
>JBOFRT010000182.1:0-1437 GCA_051651165.1 Cetobacterium sp. | reverse complement strand
AAAGTGAACTCTGCTGAATATGTCAATAATGAATAGAATATAGTTGCTAATAGACAGATTATTGATTTTAATTTCAAGACTACACCTCCTTTAACTACCTTATTGTAGTTTCATAAAGTATCTTTTTACTCAAGGAATCTTTTACTATTAAAGTATTATATTTTGAAAAACTTTTAAGTAATCTATTATCATATTTTGTAAGTTTTTGATTTAACTTTGAAGCTATGATTTTTTCACCTTTTAAAAGTCTTAAGTTTCCTACATAAACTAAGTTTTCTTTACTATTTTCAGCCAAATAAAAATCTAATGTACCTCTTCTCTCTCCTACATTAGCTATTGTTCCGTAAAAATTTAGATTATTTTCCTTTAAAGTAGCTTTAAAATCTTTTAAAAATATTTTAGGATTTAACTCTCCTACATATCCTGCTAAATCCATTTTCAAATGTGTTAAAATCTGAACTGTAGAAATATCCATTGAATCATGTTTTGGCAGTGCTATCTCTTTTACTCCAACTGTTACTAAATACTCTCCTCTTGGAGCACCTTTTGGTGCTTTTATGAAAACTTTAAACTTTCCACTACGCCCAGGTCTTAAAGTAACTGTTGTGGGAAATATCTCTATCCAATTTTTCATAGATTTTTCTATCTCTTCATCTGTTAAATACAGCTGATATTTTAATGTATTTTGAGTTGGATTATACAAAGTGTATTCCTGTACCTCTCCTTTTCCATCAATCTTTCTGTCAAAGGTAACAGGATTTATATTTACATATGCAAAACTGTTAAATGTCAAAAGAAAAAAAAGAATAAAAATATTTTTCATAAAAGTTCCTCCTTATTCAATAATTACCTTAAAAAAAGAGAGAAGAGAACTTCTCTCTAAGTTTAAAGGAATTATTTCTTTAAATATTAGTTTATTGCATCTATTTTAACTGCTAGTGTTGGTCTTGATGTCATATTGTCATATCTTCCCTCAGTTGCACTTTCTGTTGTTGTTATTATAGATCTAATCTCTCCTCTATGCTCTGTATCTGTTGTTTGTGTAGTAACTGTATAAAAATTACCTGAACCACCAGGAGCAGGATTGCTTCCGCCAGTAGTTGAAGTTCCTGTTTTATGGTAAAGCTCTAAATTTGAAGTTAAAGTATCCTTATCAGTTCCACCTATTTTTGTTAATGTTGTTGTTTTTGCTGATAACCCAACTGATAATTTTGTTGCTCCTAATTCATCAAGCCCTGTTCCATCTGACTTAACTCTAACAACTCTAAATCCTTTTGTTTGAATTGATGGAGAATCCTGTGACAATGTTCCTTTTTTTATTGTTCCATGGTCTATTACAACTTGATCTACTTGTCCTGTAACCTCATCAACTATTGCTAATCCTGATGGTGCCTCTGTTATAACTGCCTTAACTGTTACTGGTACTGATGCTGTTTC
>JBOFRT010000181.1:0-1462 GCA_051651165.1 Cetobacterium sp. | reverse complement strand
CTACTCTGTATCTCCAAAATCCTTTTTTATTTCCTACTAATGCTTTTCCATGTGCTTTAGGATTATTACAATCAACAAGATTTTTTTTAATCCATTTTAAAATAATTGTTTGAACTGATTTATCTAATTTTTTTAAATGCCCTAAAGATGTTTCTGAAAATTCAACTTTATATTTAATCATAAATCAATTCCTAATTCCTCAATTACACTATCAAAAGAGTAAGTTTTTTGATTTGACTCTACATGCGTTTTATAAGCATTTTCAGCAACTTTTAAATCATATTCTTCTTCCAATCTTTCAAAAACAATTTTTTTTATATAGCTAGAAAGTCCAATACCTTCAAAATCAGCAACTTTTTTTAATAATAGTTCTTCATCAGTATTTAATCTAACAGAAATAATTGACATAAAAAACCTCCTTTAATATTTTGTACTACAATTGTAATACTTATTTTGGTTATTTACAAGAGGTTTTTTATTAATTTTAAGCTAAAAACATCATTTAACCCAGTAAATACAAAGCAAATTTAAATTTTAGTAAAAACTCTGAAATTTCTTAATTTTTTTTAATAATTAAAAAAATAGTAAATTCTTTGTAAAATCAATTTTAAGCTATGTTAAATCATCGACATGAGTATTTTATGCTAAAATATACGGAAATCGTTTTTTAAGGCATTTTAGAGCTTTTAAACGTGGTTTGTAATGCTGTTTTAGAATTTAAAATTGAGTATTTTTTAATTTTAGGTTTTTTGTTGTTTTAAAAAATTTTAAAAAATTCAAATTCTTTTTTCCTCGCGTACGCGTATCTTTAGAATCTTTTTTTCTTTTAATTCCTTTAAATACTTTCGGCACTAATCTAAGTTAGTAAAATCAATGAAAATTTAATGCTATAGGGTACAAAATCCAAAGGTTAAGGGTACAAAATCCAAAGGTTAAGGGTACAAAATCCAAAGGTTAAGGGTACAAAATCCAAAGGTTAAGGGTACAAAATCCAAAAATTAAGGGTACAAAATCCAAAGGTTAAGGGTACAAAAAATAATTGAAATGTACCCTAATTTTTGTTATACTGTTTTAGGGTACAAAATCCAATTGAAAAAAAGGGGGAAAATATGGCTAAAAATGAAAAATTTGAATTGAAACATCATAAAGATTTTCATGGAATACAATTTCAAGATTTTAATGTCAAAGAAAGAAATTTAGTCTTTGCATTGTGTTATAAATTAATGAATCAAGAAAGTAATCTATTAGAATTTGATGTAAAAGAAATTTCTAAAATTAGTAATTATACTCCAACAAAAGCAGGAGATAATATTTATAAATCCTTAGAAGAAACATATAAGAGAATAAAAAATGCGAGTATAGTTGTAAAAAAGGAAAATGGAGTAAAGCATTTTGTTTTATTTACTGTTTTTGAAACTTTTGAAGATAAAGGATTAGTTAAAATAAGAGTAAATGATGAATA
>JBOFRT010000180.1:0-3316 GCA_051651165.1 Cetobacterium sp. | reverse complement strand
TACCTCCGTTTGTTTCTTACAAAAAAAAGCTCTTAAATAAGAGCTTTTTCTTGATTTGATTTTTGGAAAAAGTTTTAAAAATTTCTTACATTTGAATTATAATTCAAATAACACAAAAAGTCAAAGCTTTTTTGAATCAAGAGTCAAAAAAAATAAAATATTATTAAAGGGAGTGAAGAAGTTATTTTGTATAAAGCATGTAAATTTGTAAAGGAGTGATGAATATGAAAAGATATAGATTCTTACTACTTTTTTTAGCTCTACATGGTATAAAAGTTTTTTCTCAAGATAAAGGACTAATTTTTTGGTCAGACTTTATGTATTTTAAAAATCAAGAAGAAGATTATTATTTAAAAAATGGATCTTTATATTCGAGAAAAGAAATTGAATTGCCGCCCCCAGTAATACCTCCAGTAACGCCCCCGGTAGATCCACCGGTAACACCTCCAGTAACACCTCCGGTAACACCTCCAGTAATACCTCCGGTAGATCCACCGGTAACACCGCCAGTAACACCTCCAGTAGATCCACCGGTAATACCTCCAATAAAACCACCAGTTGTGAAACCGACAGTTCCACCAGTAAAACCACCAACACCGGTTCAACCAATACCAGATCCAATAGTACCAGATCCTCCAAAACCAACTGTAGAAAAATATATATTTTATAATAATGTATTTTATGAAGGGGTTGATTTGAAGACTGGAGTAGCTCCATTAGGAGGAGATCTAACTGTTGATATGTCTAATAAAATAGGAATGGGAAGTATAAAAGAAGGACATACAATAGAAAATGAAAATACAATCTCTTTGAATAAACTTCCAGAAATACAGACGTTAGTTGGTATGCAAGGCTCTAATGGAGGTACAATAATAAATCAGACTAGTGGAGTTATAAATATAGAGTCTTATGGAGGCATAGGAATGAGTATATTAAATTATGGCTATGCTGAAAATAATGGAACGATAAATGCAACTATGCCATTCTCAAATAATACAGTAGCTATCCAGTTGTTAGGAACAGGAAGTGGATTAAATAACGGAACAATAAATTTATACAATACATATACAGTTGGTGCAACTGTAGAAAATGGTAGTTTTGTAAATAAAGGTAACATTTTAGGAGCTGCTAGATATGCAATGGCTTTAACAGGAGGTGGAACTATAGAAAATGCCAGTTCTGGAAAAATCTCACTTTTAGGAGCTTTTGCAGGAATGTATGTTAGCGGAGGTGGAACAGGTGTAAATAATGGAGACATAACTTTATTTGATAGTAATGCAGGAATGATGACTACAAATGGAAGTATTGTAAATAATGGTACAATAACAATGAGTACTCCAAGTTATAATATTGGGAATAATCCTTTAGAAATACCTAACGGTGCAATGTTTATAAATGGCTTTGGAACGGCAGTGAATTCAGAAACAGGAGTAATAAATATAGGAACACCAGAAATACCTTTAAGAGGATATCATGCTATGACAGGAGAAGGTTCTGTTGTACTAGAAAATCGTGGAAAAATAAATCTATATACAAACACAATAAATGAAGGCCAAGAGTTGACAACTGATTTTGTGTATTATTTAACAGGTGGAGCTATTGGAAAAAATATGTCGACAGGAGTAATAAATTTAGGTAAATATGGAATGGTGAATTATGGAGGAACAGTATACAATTGGGGAACAATAAATAAATTACCTACTAATAAAGAGAATTTGTCATTAGGTGGAAAACTTATTATGGAAAATGGAGGTCGATTAGAAACAGGAACTTCAACATCAGGAGATAAGAGATTAGAAACAGGAACTTCAACATCAGGAGATAAGAGATTAGAAACAGTTTTCTTAGGGAGAAGTTATATAGGAAATGGTTATAATAATAATGGAGTTTTAAATTTACATTCATCTGTCCATACAAATTTTAAAAATATAAAAAGTAATAGTATTTTATATGAAGTAGTGGAAAATAATGGAGTTTATGAATTTAAAAGAAATGACTTTAGAATTTTAACAAATGATGTTTTAGGTAAATATTTGGAAGAGGTTTATTATGAATCTAATAACTCAGCAAAAAATGAACTTTTTGATATAATAACATCTTCAGAAAGCGGAGAACAATTTGAATGGTACCTGGATGAGATTTTTGGGAGAGGATATTTTCCATCTTTAATCTATCAGACAAATGACGCAATAGTATTTACAAACGAGACTATTTTAAAACAAATATCTGAAAAAACACAAGCTACAAATAAAGAAAGTTATATTTTTGGATACTCTTTCGAAAAAATGAAAAAAAATGGATATGAAAATATTTTAGGGTATACAGATGAGTTGAATAGTTTCTTTATAGGTAAGAATTATCCAGTAAAAGAAAGTTTAAGTTCTGGATGGATTTTAAGTTATACGAGATTAAACTCTAAATTTGAAGATGGTAAAGGAAAAAGAGAGGATAATATGTTCCAGGGGACAGGGTATTTAAATTATAATAAAGATACTACGAATGCTTTTGGAAGTTTTTTCGTAGGATATTCAAAAGGAGATTTAGATAGAAATGTTCAATTAGGATATTTAGATTATAGTGATAATTTTTCAGATATAACTTTTGAAAATTTAAATGAAAAATTAAGTTCAGATATTAAAAACTATTATGTAGGAGCTCTAGGAAAAATATCTAAAAGATATGAAGTTAATCCTATTTATTTAGAACCAATTGCAAGAATTGAAGGTGTTGGAATATTTCAAAAAGGTATAAGTGAGAGTGGAGGAACGTATAATCTGGATTTAAATAATTTAAATGGATTTCTAAGTAGTGGATATCTAGGAACTGAAGTTGGAAAGATATTTACCATTGGAAAAGGAGCTTTAAACTTGGCTTTGAATTTAGGAGTGAAACAAGAACTTAATAGTTTGGATGAAACGGTAAAATTTAAAGTTGATAGTTTAGGAAATGAAATTGGAGAGATTGATTTAAAAAATAAAAATAGATTTTCTAAAGAGCTTGGAGTAAGAGCTGAAGTTGGAAATTTATGGGATGGATTATCTTTTTATGGTGAATATAAATATATATTCTCAGAGGACAATTCTTGGAAAGTTTCAGGAGGAATCAGAGTTAAGTTTTAATAAAAAAATTAAAAACTGTAACATATGTTACAGTTTTTTTAATACTTTTTTGGTATACTTTATATAAGAAAGATTCTACAGGAGGAAATTAAAGATGTTATCACAAAAAACAATAGAGATAGTAAAATCAACAGTACCAGTTTTAAAAGAAAGAGGTGTTGAAATAACTACAGTATTTTATAAAAATATGTTAGGAG
>JBOFRT010000179.1:0-1299 GCA_051651165.1 Cetobacterium sp. | reverse complement strand
TAGCCCAATGTATGTCTTGAAGTAACCCTTCTGAAAAAGATTTTGGTACAACGCCTAAATACTCTTTATATTTTCCATTCCAAACCTCTGGTAAATCTTTTACATCTAATCTCCCTTCTAACAGATCTCTTTCTATCTCGTATCTTATAATTATGTGTAAAATATATGTTAGCTCATCTGCCTCTATTCTAATTGGAGATGGCTTAACCTCATTAACTAATCTATAAAAATCTATATCCTCTTTGTCTTTTAACTCTGGAAATAGTTCTTTTATTTTTTTTAAAATAAGTGAAGATATATTTTTATCTCTCCCAACTATATTTTCATAAAATCTAGCTTGAGATTCTTCTAAAACTTGAGAACTTACCTCTGCTAAAAGAGTACCTAAAAGATTCTCACTTATACCTTGCTCATAAAGTCCTTTTCCAGTCTCATGAAAGGTATTATATATCCCAACTTTTAAATCATTTTTATCAAAAGATGTTACTACCCTTACATCCTTTGGAGAAGCCGCTAAAGTTGTTGGATGCTCTCCTAAATCTACTCTTCCATAAGTAAAATCAAAACCTATAATACTTAAAATATATTTTGAAAGCTCCATCTGTTTATTAAAATCATACTCTCCACTAAAATCTTTAGCTATACTATCTTTACTGTTTTTTTCTATCTCTTTTACCAATGGAACTATAAATTTTTTCAAATCTTCTATTAATATATCTAACTCCTCACAGTTTACATCAATATCATAATATTTAAGAAGAGCATCGTATGGTGTGTTTTTATATCCCCAACACTGAGTAAAATTTTTAAAATGTGCTACAATCTTTTCTAAACATAGAGAAAACTCATCATAACTATTTTCAATTTTTGCTTTTTTCCAAATATCTTCAGATAAAATTATAAGGTTCATATAATCCTCATACTCTCTTAAAGGTATTTTTTGAACAAAGTTAGAATTATTTTTTATTTTCTTTAAAGTAGCTTCTATCACCTCGTTTTTCTTAGGTGATTTTTCAAAATACTCCTGAAGTTTTAAAAACTTTGGTGATGAAAATCTATTATATATATCCTTACTTAAAAATTGAATAATTTCAGATCTATAACCAATAGCCCCCTTTGGCATATATATTAGTTTATCCCAATAAAGAAGTGTATTTAGCGTATATTTCAGATACTCTATCTCTTTTAACTCTATTTTTAATGCCTCTTGTTTTTTCTCATAAAACAAATCCATTGATCCTCCTCAGTTACTTCAAATTATATTGTGTAAAAAATGGATGTAAAGAGTTAGTTTCACAA
>JBOFRT010000178.1:0-2079 GCA_051651165.1 Cetobacterium sp. | reverse complement strand
AAATTATCAATATCAAAAAGTAACATAAAATATTTTTCTTTGCTCACAGAATCCATTTTTTCATTAAATGCTAATCTATTACCAATTTTAGAAAGGGCATCTATTTTTGACTTTCTATCAAGCTCTTTAATTTTCTTATAAGAAACTGTAGAGATAATAATTAAAAATGTGATTAAAATTCCTATATGTAAATATAATTTTTTATTTTTTTTACTTATATAATCGTGTTCAGATGTTTCTATTAAATAAAAAGTAAATACTTTATTATTTATATTGTTTATATTATGAATATAGTTATCATAAAGCTTTTTTAAACTATTATATTCAATAAAATTTTCTGTTTTATAATAATATTGGAATAAAGTTTCGAAAGCTTGAAAAATATGAAAGCTATCTGTTTTTTTGATAGAAGTTTGAGTATATTTTTTTAAATTTAATTCTGAAAATTTTGTTATATCATATTTTAAATTATAATTTTAATTAAATAATCTCATATTTTCCTTTTCCTTTTCTTTTTACTTGATATAATTTTTTATCAACTTTAGAATAATTTATTTCATCTGTTTCGTTTAAATTTATTTTTCCTATTCCTGTACTGATTGTTAATTTAGGACTTAGGTTTAGTATTCTTAGGTCTTCATATATCTTTTCAAAAATAGCTTGAATATACTCATGACTTCCTTCAATTAATCCTACAAATTCATCTCCGCCAATCCTAAAAAAAATACCTTCACTATACTGACTCAATATATTTCCTAATTGCTTCAAATACTTATCTCCTGTTAAATGTCCATATTTATTATTTAAATCTCTTAAATTATCTAAATCTATAATTGCTAAAAAAATATTTTCTTTTTTACTTTTAAAAATATTCTTATACACTTCATCAAACTTCTTTCTATTATAAAGTCCAGTTAATATATCAGTATTTGATAAAAGTTGTGCATAATATTCATCTGTTATATCTTGAGCTACTGCCAATATTCCACCGTTTATATACTCTTTTGAAGTTCTAAATACTTTATCTTCTATAAACTCTAAAACGTTATGTTTACCTTTTTTTAGTGTTTCTAAATCTCCTAGCTTACATTGTTCTGCTATTTCCAAAGGAAATAATTCTTCATCAGTTTTATATAAAATCTCAACATTGTTAAAAAATTTTTTTCCAGTTTCATTTATATAAATATATTGCAACTTACTATTTTTAAAAAAAATTATATCCCTCGAATATTCAAATGCTTTCATAAAAAAATTAAATTTTTCATGTTTCTTATCAATATTTAAAAACTCTAAAATAACATACTTTAATTCAGAATTATAACTTAATTTACAATCCACATTTATTTCATAATTATCTTCAAAAAATTTAATTCCTTCTATTATTTCTTCTTTTTGAGTTCTAACTACTTTTTCAAATGCTTTTCCTAAAAAACAATTATCACAATTTATTTTATTTCTACAAATTCTTTCTTTAAAAACTTCTGCATTACAATCTAAATATTCACCAAGTGTATCGTTTCTTTTTCCTTTAAAAAAACTCTTAATGCTTTTATTAGAAAAAATAATTTTTTTTTCTAAATCTAATAATATTATTCCAGTTGATAATTTATTTAAAATTAGTTTTGTATCACTTGATATCACTATTCTAACTCTCCTCTAAATTCAAAATTATTTTTACCATCTTCTTTTACTTTATAAAGAATTTTATCTACCTCAGAATAATTTGTTAAAAAAGAGTTTTTTAAATCAATCTTTCCTACTCCAATACTTATAGATAATTTTGGTATTAAACTTAATGTATTAATCTTTTCAAATATCATCTTCAACGTTATTTCTAATTGATTTTTGGAAATATCTGTTATCCCTGCAAATTCATCTCCTCTTACATGTCCAAAAACATTATTAATTTTTCTTAAATCATCTAAATCAATTAAAATTAAATATACTTCTTTTTTCTCTTTATAAATCTTTTTAACTGTATCGTTAAAATAATTACGACTATATACCCCTGTTAAAGTATCTACTTTAATTATTTCCTCTAATTGCTTTTCATTTGTTATATCTTTTATTATTCCTAAT
>JBOFRT010000177.1:0-2747 GCA_051651165.1 Cetobacterium sp. | reverse complement strand
TACTTAAAATATCTGCAAAAACTTCACACTGTTGCTCTTCCTCTAGTTCTTCTATTCTTTCAAAACCAAAAATTTTAATAATTTCTAAAAAAGGCTTTGGAATAGAAGTCATTCCTCCTGTATAAGCCAAATGTATTGCATGTCCAAACTCATGAAAAAGAATAGCTATTGGGGATAAATTATCTTTACAATTAAACAAATAAAATTTAAATGTTCTAGCTTCGTCAGAAATATTAAAATCTGAAAAACAAAGACTATTGTATTGTTCACTTTCAATATCTACTATTAAAAATTTAGGCTCTTTATTCTTATATATTTTCTCTGAAAAATTATATTCTTTTTCCAAATAATCACTAATTTCTTTTACTTGTTTTTTAGTTATAATATTATCTGATTTTTTAGAGTAACTAGAAATTTTTCTTCCTAAAAAACCTTCTAATTCTTCTATTACTATTTTCTCTATTTCTTTTTTATTCATAAACTATCTCCTTTATTTATATATTTTCTATTAATTTTATTCCACAGAACTAACCCCTATTCCACCATACTCCTTATGATTACAACTAAAGATTATTTGATATAGACTGATGTAAATTCAATTCTTCTTCATTTAATGGAAGTATATTCTCATATCCAAACACTCTTAAATATAACCTTTCTTTTTCCTGTAAAATTACATCATTCTTTCTTAATATTTCTTCAAAAGTATCACTATAAGGTACATAATCTCTCATTCTTTTCCATTTTTCTTTCCATAAATGTTTATGATACCCTGTAATTTTGTCTTCTGGAAAAATTTCTTCATATAGTTTCATTCTGCTTTTATCCAAAATCGTAGCCCTATATTTCATATATTCCTCCCATTTTATGGTTTGTTTGATGGGGGCGTTTATATTTTTTCCTATTTTTAAAACTATCTCTCCATTTTCTCTTGTAAAATATATTGTTGTTTCCATATAATTTTCATCTTGAAGCTCTTTTTCATGAATATAATTTTCAAAAATTATCATTATATCAGAATTTTTTAATTCAATGTCTGCTCTTATTAAAAGTTTATATGCTACAATTTCTTTCTTCATAATTGGTCTCCTTTTTAATATTTTTAATGGAATTTTTCCTAAAATTATCCTATACTATAGATATCACATACTTTTTGGAGGTATTTTTATGGCTACTCATGCTTATTTAGACAAAAACAGAACTAAACGTATTTCTGCCACTGAAGCTAAAGACGCTAATAATATTGATAAGAAATACTATTGTTTAGATCCTTGTTGCAACGCTATTCTTACTTTAAAGGCTAACTCATCAACTGCTGTTCCTAACCCATATTTTTCTGCTCTACCTAGCTTTCCTCATGCCGAAACTTGTGAAATAGGAAAGGCTGAAAAAGAATTTTATGATCAAAATTTTGATCCTACTCTTTTTATTTTTAGAGATATTATTAATGAATATATGACAAATAATTTCACTAAAAATAAAGGAAGATTATCTACTATTTCAGGTATTTATTATATGTGTAAAACTACAGCAACAAATGAAAAATATGGTGATACTGAAATTTGGAATATTTTATGTGATGTTCGATCAAATCCTAGATACTTAAATGGTATTTTTGGTCCACATCTTATTGAATGTAAATACTATAGTTACGATACAAATACTCAAATTATTAATTTTCAATATCCTTTGAACGATTCTCTAAAAAATCAATATAAATTAAAGATTCATATTCCTGATAAAAATCTTTTTTTAGAAATAAAGAAAACTGTCTATAACAATAATAACCACCCCATAATTCTTGTTGGTAATTGGACAGATAAAAATTTTTATTCCAAAACTACAATAACTAATAGATATCAAATTTATATTCCTAAAAAGTCATAAAATATTATCATCTTTGTTCAAGTAGACCCCAACTTCCCACAAGTAATAGATGAATCGAATCTCAAAATTCTGTTATAATTTTCAGAAAAATTATAACAGGATTTTGATAAAATAAACTATGCCATTTATTTTAGGATGTGTTAAAAAACTTGATTATAACCTAATCTATATTTCGATCATTTTGTCTGCTTCTTTCCTTTGATATTCTTTTTATATTAAATCTTTTCTCATTTATTAAGCTGATTTTATTTTGATATTATTTTCTTTTAATTGAACTTTTATTTTTTCAATTAATTCTTCAGGTACTATTTCTCTATTCGAATATCCTTGAATCTGCCTTAAACTATATCCTGCTTTTGGAGTGTAACCAATTTCTAAAGTATATTTAATATTATTGTAATCAATGGTATAAATTACACATTTTCCTTCATTTACTTTTGGAATATATGAAGCAACACAATGATTTTGAATAATGCCCTCTTTTATTATTTCTTTTGTTGTTTTTAATAAAATAAATTCTTTTGATAATTTTAAATTATCAAATTTTTTACCTATCTTTAATCTAACTTTATAATATTTTAATCGCCTTTCTAATGCTAATCTATCGTGATCTTCTATTATTTTTTTTACAGATGTTCTTTTTAAACTTATTTTTTCATTATTTTGAATACTCATATTTATAAAATCTGATACTATCCCTCTTTCTCTTTGTTGCTCTTGAGTAGATTTAGAATATTTAATTTTTTTTCTTAAAAACAATTCTAAAAGACGTAAAACTTCAAATTTTCTTCTTTTGTACCTAACTGTTCTTATTAAATCTAAACTTTCATCATCTTTAGGTATATCTAATTCAAAATATG
>JBOFRT010000176.1:0-1035 GCA_051651165.1 Cetobacterium sp. | reverse complement strand
GATGTTGCTTTTAATCTCTCTAACTCTAAATTCATTTAAGCTCCTTGTAAATTAAGAATAGCTACTTTTAAATCCTCTACCATTCTTATTATTAATTCATCTCCACTTAGTTCTGGAGGAATTACTACAGATATAGTATATCCATTTTTTATATTAACTATTCCATTCTTTATATTTTCTAATAAGCTAAGTATCTTCTCTTCAAATGATTGGCTATCTACTCTATCAGCTCCTTTATTAGAGCTATTATCTAAAACAACATTACCATCTTTATCTAGCTTAGTTTTAGATGTCATTAGTTTGGCCATACGACCTTCACCGTTTTTATCTCCTCTTAAATAAAATCCATTATGCTGTACTTCTTTAGATTTTTTACTATTAGAAATACTATAAGAAGTATTATTAACTTCATTTTGTTCTATTTTTCCCTCTCCTAATAGTAATCTTTGTTTTTCAAGGTAGTCATCAATCTCTTTATCCATTTGTTCTTCTTGTGGTTTAGTTGCTCCACCATGTAAAACTGTATCTTTTACTTTTTTAGCTGCTTCTATTCCTTTTTGAACAAACTTTAACTTAGCCATCCAATTAACTAATGATTTTATTTTTTCTAATAATGGATCTATTGCTTTTTTAAACCATTCAACTTTTTTATATAGGAATACAAATCCCATTCCAACACCTGCAATAACTGCTGCCACTCCTAATACTGTTCCTGTTATCGGAGCTAATAAAACATTCATAACTCCTAGTACTGCATTTAAACCACTTCCACTTATTGCTGACACTAAAAATGCTGTTCTCAATATCTTTTGAACTGCTACTAATCCACCTGTTGCCAATGCTGTAGCTTTAGTCCATAAAGTTGTGACCATAAGTACACCTTTATAAACCACTAATCCTGTTGTTACACCAGTTATTGCAAAACCTAAAGCACTTGCTAAATAACTTCCACTATTCAACCAATTTCCAAATCCTGCTATTGCTCCTGCTGCTTCTGTAGCTAAGTAAGTTAAAGTTATTAAAGAAGGTTCTAAG
>JBOFRT010000175.1:0-1377 GCA_051651165.1 Cetobacterium sp. | reverse complement strand
AAATCGTAAAGTAAAAAGAAATCTAATAAAGTTAAAAATAAGAGGAAGTAACTTTTTTTAAGGTTACTTTTTTAATACTAAAGTTATGGAGGATATATGCAAGAACTAAAATTTAAAATTGATTCACAAAGAGAAGTAGTAATAATGGATATTGAGAAACTAATTGAGAATCCCAATAATATTAAAATTCATACTCAGGAACAGATAGAGTTAATAAAGAAGAGTATAGATAAATTAGGTTTTAATAGTATTGTAGTTATTGATGAAGAGAATATGATACTAGCAGGTCATGGAAGAGTATTAGCATTAAAAGAAACAGGAGAAAAGACGGTTCCATGTTTAAAGATTAGTAATCTAAGTGAAGAAGAAAAGTTACAAATAATGATGATAGATAATACTTCAGTTTTAATGACTGGTATAGATGAAGAAATGGCAAAGCTAGTTATTGAAAAATTAGAATTAGCAGAAGCAGATTTAGAATTAACAGGATTATCTTTAGAGAAAATAAGTGAGTTAAAAATAGAGGATTTAGATATTCCGGAAGTTTTAGCTATAGACAAACAACAAAATGAGATATCAAGAGAAACTTCTTTAAAACTAACATTTGGAACTAGGAAGGTTATTATAACTGATGAAGAGTTAGAAAGGTTAGAAGCTAAGTATAAAGAGTATATAAATGAAATGGGAGTTGACTTTGGTTTTGTATCACATCTTTTAGGAGCTGATGTATAAAATGGAATTTATAAGAGCTATAGAAATAGATAAATTAAAACCTGCTGATTATAACCCTAGAAAGATTAATGAGAAGGCCTTTAAATTGCTTCAGGAAAGTTTAAAGATGTTTGGAGTATTAAAACCAGTTATTATAAATGGAAGTAAGAATATACTAACAGCAGGACACCAAAGAACTAAAGCTATGAAAGCTATTGGCTTAAAAACTTGTCCTGCGATAAGAATAAAAGATGTATCTATCCAGGATGAAATTAGATTCAACCTATTTCACAATAGTATCGAAACAAATAAAACTAATGTAACTATAAAAGATCCACAAAATATTGAGTTAGAAAATTTTACTTTTGTTGATTGTATGCATGTAAACTTTAAAGAAAATAAAAATGCTGCAGTTCTAAAAGAGATTTCTAGGCTTATTTCAAAGTATGGAGAATGGGGAAGTGTAGTTATTGATGAAGAAGGAAATATAATACAAAATTCTGACTATGCTATTGCCTGTAAATTGCTAAATAAGAGGGTATTGGTGTATAAATTGTCAAATGATAAGGTAAAAGCTTTTTTAAGGTATATGAGCGTGGATTATGGAGAATATAATTATGAAGCTCTAGGAATAAAAACTTATAATCAACATAATTGTCAAATGAA
>JBOFRT010000174.1:0-1078 GCA_051651165.1 Cetobacterium sp. | reverse complement strand
ATGATTTCCCACACATAGCTACTTTCCCAGAACACCACTCAGCTTTTATCTCAATATTATCTGTTAAGTTAGTATAAGCCTTTCTTTTACCACTTAGCCACTCTATAACTGCAATGGTCCACTCCTTCTCCTCTTTTGAACCTGTACAATTCACTCCCTCTGAACCCTTAGTTCCAAGTCCACCAGAAAAAACACTTGCCACTCCACGGCTATTATAATATTTATACCACTCAGTGATACAATCTAATACTTCCTCTTCAGCTAGTGAAACTGAGGCTTCTCCTAGGCTAACTCTTTCATTTTCACAATAGTACTTACTTTTGCAATCTTTAACTTTTATATTCTCATACCGTATTTTCTTTTCAGAAACCTTTTTTAAATTTTTATCCACACTATGCATTCTATTATAAACCTCTTCGTTACAACTCATCATATATGGATTTGCTACGTATATTGCTGGAACTTTCATGCCTTTTAAAGTCTCTTTAGGTCTTCGTATAAAAACTTCAATCAAATCCCTTTTCCCATCTCCATCTGTATCTAAAGATGTTTCCACATAAACTTTTTCTAATAGAGACTCTTTATAACTAAATATCGGTTGTAGCTTCCCATCAAATACTAAAACTTCTGGTACTTTCTTATTTTCATTAATTTTATCAAAGAACCCATTTTCACATAGAGTCTCAAATACATCTCTTCCATTTTTTCCCACACTTTTAAATACTGTTGTAAAAAGTTTCTCATCTGACATTTCATTTAAGTCAATCCCTCTAACTTTTAAAATATTATCTTTTTCATCAGATGATAAAACCTCTTCATCTTCATATCCTAAAAGTTCTAATATATACTTCTTTTTGCCCTCAAGTGTTTTTAGTCTATTTCCATCTAAACATTTAAAAATTTCACTATTCATAAGAGTTTACCCCCGTTAACTGAGGTTCTTCAATTTTATTTTTATCTAAATGTGCTTTCCAAACTTTTACAAAAACTGCTCCTACTAAAAGTACCCCAATTAAAATCATAAAGAAATATCTATATCCATTAACTCCTGGATAACTATCTAAAATTTTTCCAGCCA
>JBOFRT010000173.1:0-1430 GCA_051651165.1 Cetobacterium sp. | reverse complement strand
TGTATCAACAGGAGTAAGACCAAATACAGCTTTCTTAAAAGAAACAGGAATTGAAATGTTAGGAAATGGAGCTTTAGTAATAGATAACCATGGAAGAACAAGTATTGACTCTATCTATTCAGCAGGAGATTGTGCAACGGTTCCTCATTTAGTAAGAAAAGAAAATGTATATATTCCTCTTGCAACAACTGCTAATAAAATTGGTAGAATAGTTGGAGAAAACTTAGCAGGAGTAGAAACTGAGTTTCAAGGAACTTTAGGATCAGCAGCAGTAAAAGTTATGGATGTAGAGGCTGGAAGAACTGGAATAACAGAAGCTGAAGCAATAAAAATGGGAATAAACTATAAAACTGTATTTATAAAAGATAAAAATCAAACAAACTACTATCCAGGTAGAGAGGATATATTTGTAAAGTTAATTTACGATGCAGATACAAGAGTTCTTTTAGGAGGACAAATAGCAGGTAAAAAAGGTGCAGTTTTAAGAGTAGACTCTTTAGCAACAGCGATTTATGCTAAGTTAACAGTAGATGAGATTGGAATGATGGATTTCTGTTATGCTCCACCATTTGCTAGAACTTGGGATGTAATGAACGTAGCTGGTAATGTAGCAAAATAAAATAGGCTTCAATAAAAATTAAAATATAGAAACGGGAGAAAAAAAACAATGAACAATGTATTTTTTGAACAATTTTTAATGATTAGTGATTTGAAAACTGTTGGTTTCTTAGTAGCATTATTAGTAATTTTATTTCTAATAAATATGTTACCAAAGAAAAAATTTAACTTTTCAGCAAAAGTTATGGTTGCAACAGTTGTTGGTTTAATTTTAGGATTAGCAATTCAATTTGTAGCTGGATTCCCAGAGAATCCAATGGAATTAACATTTGTAAAAGAGACAACACTATGGTATAGCCTACTTGGTGGAGGATTTATCTCTTTAATTAGAATGTTAGTTATTCCATTAGTTATGGTATCAATCATCCATGTTATTATTAACATGAAAGAGGATGCGAATTTAGGAGACTTAGTAAAGAGAAGTTTAATCATTACTTTAGTGATGGTTGCAATTTCTGTAGGTGTTGGATTACTTTTAGGAAATCTATTTGAAGTTGGAAAAGTTTCAACTGATGCAGTACAAGCTGTAGCAACAGAGGGTGGAAGAAAAATCAGAGAGGTTAGTAATATTGTTGATACATTAAAAGCTCTTATTCCTTCAAACCCAGTTGAAGCAATGGTTAAGTTAAATATCGTTGGATTAGTTATATTCTCAGCAGTTGTTGGAGTAGCAGCAAAGAGAATGTCAAAGAAATATATGGATACTGTAAAGCCATTCTTTGATTTAATAAATGCTTCTCAAAAAATTATAGTATCAATGGCAATGAGTATTATTAGATGGATGCCTTTAGCAGTAGTACCATTATTAGCAA
>JBOFRT010000172.1:0-6547 GCA_051651165.1 Cetobacterium sp. | reverse complement strand
ATGGAAAATTAAAAAACATTTTATCTTTAGGAGTAATAAATACGATTGGAGATAAATCAAAAGAGTTAAATGGATATATACTAGGAAAAGAAAAAGATGGAAAGAAGTTTGATATTCAAGGAGTAGAACTTCCTAAGACATCTGGAAAAGTTAGTTATAACTTAGAATTAGAACAAATAAATGGAATGATCTATACAGCAGGAGTGAGTTTAGAGTTTGCTAAAGATTACAATAGAAATATAAATGCAACTGTTGGTATAGGATATAAGTTTTAGAATAGAATAAGAATAAATTAATAAATGGAGGGTATTTAATGAATTTTTTAAAAAATCTTTTTTTAAAATTAGATATAGGATATTTAATTAAAAATTATTTAATTGGAATTGTTTTAGGAATATTTTTTTGGAAAATGGAATTAAGTGGTGGAACTACTGGAAGTAAAGTTTATATTGTAATAGGAACTTTTTTATTTCCCTTTTCAAAATTAGTATTCAACGATTTAAGAGCTGTTTTGTTAAGAGGGCGTATTATAATTTTACCAATTATTTTTTCAATTTTTATTAATCTTTTCATCAATATGTGCTTATTCCTTGGAACATGGATTTTTACGCCTTTAGGATTTATTTATTTGTATATTCTAAATAAACGTGAGCAAAATCATTTGTAGAAAAAGTTCATGTAGGTGATAGAACTCAAGACAAGGGTATTCTAATTGTGTGACTAATTGTTAGATATTTATGTGTATTTAAACGTTATAAAATTTAATTTTAAACTGTAGGATAAATTGGGATAGATTAAGTTCTATCCCAATTTTATTAAATATAAAATATTTATAAGAAGGGAATCACTAGAGGCAAATTAGATTATAATTCAAGATAAATTAAAAAGTAACAGAAAATTTTAAAAATTAACTCAAAAAGAATTAACCGAGATTTGTAATATTTTTGAAAATTTACGAATAGATGAATATATAATATAATAAAAAGCCTTTTTTCTAGAGAAATTTTAGACATTAATGAAAGAGATATCTAAAGTTTATCCTATTAATTTTAATATAGAAAAATTAGGTAGAGCTTGTAAAGAATAGGGTATAGAACTTTGAATATTATTTAAATGTCTTATTTATATTTAATTAAGTAAGAAAGATGACGAGTTTTTACAAAGAGTTGTCAAGTTCAAGGCATTGTTAACGATTGGAATAAATTATATAATAAAATTTACTTTTACATTAACCTTCTAGAGAGGAATTAGGGTTCTTTCCAAGGTTAGTTGGTTTGTGCAAAAAAATGTGGTATAATAATTTTAAAATATAAATTTAGGGAGATCTTTAATATGAACAATATAATAAAATTTTTAGATAATAATTTAGAATACTTAGCACATGAGATAATAGAAGACACAATTTATATAACTGTAGTTTCTAATAGAACTTCAGTAAAATGTCCTTATTGCTCTAAAGAGTCTAAAAAATTGCATTCATATTATACGCGTAGCTTTCAAGATCTTCCAATCCAAGATAAAAAAGTTATTATCATAATAAAAAATAGAAAATTTATTTGCGAAAATAAAGAGTGTTCTAAAACAACTTTTTCAGAAAGTTTTAATTGTATTGAATTTAAATCCAAAAAATCTAAAAGGTTAATAGAGTATATCGTTGATTTATCTATGAGAGTAAGCTCTATTAACGCCAGTAATATATTAAGAAAAAATGTTGTCAATGTAGGTAAAAGCACTATATACAACATCTTAAAAAAAAGATAGTATAGAAGTTGATTATTCTAAGCCTAAAATTGTATGTATTGATGATTTTGCATTGAAAAAAAGGCATACTTATGGAACCATTTTAATTGATATGGAGACTAGAAAAGTAATTGATTTAATAGAATCTAGAGAGGTTGAAGTAGTTACTGAATGGCTTAAAAAATTTAAGAATATAAATTTTTTTAATAGAGACGGAAGTTATACTTATGCTAAAGCAATTTCTAAAAGTCATCCTAATGCAGTTCAAATAAGCGATTATTTTCATTTAGTTAAAAATTTATGCGATTATTTAAGAGAATATTTAATAAGAAAACTTCCAAAATTATTAGAAATAGATGGGTTTTTTTATGAAGAAAAAATAAGTATTAACCAATCTTTAATAAAAACTAAGTACCAATATGAAAATGAATGGGAATTAATTGAAAGAATCAAACAAATGTATGCTGATGGGAACAGCTATAGCTCTATAGGAAAAATCTTTAACTTGCAGTATAGAAGCATTAAAAGATATTTAAATACATCTCAAGAAGAAATTCAAAAAACTAAAGTTACATTAACTGAAAAACAAGAAAAAAAACAAGAATTAATTGATAAAGTGAAAGAACTTCATAAAAAAGGATTTTCAAAAAGATTAATTTCAAGAGAGTGTAAAATAACATTTAGGACTACTAATCGATATCTTAATGATAATGTAACTACTATAAGAGAGAATTTTAAAGCTAGTAATAATAATTTTTTTAAATTTAAATCAGAAATTATTCATCTTTTAAACGAAGGTTTAAAAAAAGATGAAATATATGAAATTATAAAAGAAAAAGGATATAAATATGCTTTAAGAACTTTTTATCGCCATATTTTGATTGTAATTAAAGATAACGCTAATGAGATAATAAACAAAGAAAAGCCTACAATAAAAATTAAATCGAATAAAATAATTAGTCTTCTTTACAGAACAATAGATAAAATAAGCGATTTTTCAATTGAATTATATGATAAAATTATTGAGAAATATACTTGGATTCCAACTATATTAAATTTAATTGAAGAATTTAAAGAGCTAGTTCAAAATAAATCTTTAAATAAGTTTCATACTTGGATGAAAAAAGCCTCCGAATTGAATATAAAAGAATTAAATAGTTTTCTTGGTGGGATAAAAAGAGATGAAAAAGCTGTGAAAAACGCTATTACTTATAGATTTGCAAATGGATTAGCTGAAGGAAGTGTAAATAAACTAAAAACTTTAAAAAGAACAATGTATGGAAAAGCATCTTTTGAAACTTTGAAGAGAAAACTACTATGGTGCGAATATAATAAGTAGGCTCTGACCAACTAACCTTGGAAAGAACCCTTTTTATATTACCATAAACAACGGTACCCCTAAAATATATAAAAATGGATATTTAAAAAGGGATGATTAAAAAAAATCATCCCTAAAAAATATAAAATATTACTCTAAATTTTTTAGAGTTTACACAAAATTTGAAGAAGCCTCCTTTTAAACGGTATTTTTTAATAAAAAAACTCCCATTAAAGAAGTTTTTTATAATTCAAATAATTACTTAACTTTTTATATGTTATATTTTTTATATATTGTTCCATATATTCATAATCAGGTTCTAAATTTTGATTAACTGGTAGCATGATTTTTTGACGTTTTAATCGTGTTGAATTAATTGTAAAAGAATAAGAGTACTTAGACTTGTGAGCCTTTAGTGTAGTTGCAATAAATTTTAAAGTATATTCTGATACTTTTTGTTTAGGTTTTAGAATATTAACTTTTGTTCCTGTAAAAAAAGTATACTTTTGTATAAATGGCTCTGCTGTTTCATTACCAATAGTTATAACAGGGTAGTCAACAGTTAAAAAGTCTTGACTATATGAAATAAATCCATTTACTCCATTGCAATTTTCTTTTCTTGTTACATAAGGGATTTTCCCTCCTTGTTTATTAACTTTATTACCATCAATATTTTTACCTATCCGAATATTAAAAAGCTCCTCAATAAAGAATTCTTTCCACTCTTTTTCTTCTAATTTTTGAACTTTTTTATACTGAATTTCTTTCAGTTGTTTTTTAATATAAGTTTCATACTTTTTTAATTTTATTTGTCTTATTGATTTTATATATTGTTCCATATATTTATAGTCTGGTTCTGAATTTTTATCTATTGGAAGCATTATATGAGATTTTATCATTCTTTTTGGTCGCCATTTTCTGGAATATTCAAAACATACTCTTTGTTGCTCTATAGCTGTAATTAAAAATTGAGCTATTTCATTATTAAGTTCATATTTTTTTAAATATAAAGGATTTACATCGTGGCTACATGTAAAATTACTATTTTGATAATAAGCATATCCAACTGATCCATTATTAGTAACACAAATTGCGTTTTTTCTAAAAATTTTTTTATCAATGCTGTGGTTATTTTTATCTCCTGTTTTACTGGATTTTTCTATATTTTCCAAAGTATAAAATTCTGTGATTCCATTTAAATTATCAACAGCTCCAATAAATGGAATATTTCCATTTTCTTCTACTTCTGGTTTTTTATTATAAAAACCACTTTTAATATCAAAAATTTCTATAAATTTAAACTTTTTCCATTTTTTATCTTCTGATTTTACTATTTCTTTATTCATTTTCATCACTTTTTTCTTCAAAAAGATATTCTCTATTTTGCATTATCATTGAAAATTCAAATGTTAAGTAATCTCCAATAGTTTTTTCAAACTCTTCATTTAATGGGATTTCATCATTAAAATAATAAAAACTATGTAACCATTCGTCAGAAGATTCAACTGTAGTTTTTACACAAAATTTTGTTTCTGTTTCAATTCTATCAAACCATATATCTAATAAATGTTGTTTTTTATCTTTTGCTTGTTCTGTTTCAATTAATCCAATATGTTTTGCAACTTTATATCCATCATTTTCAAAATTTATAAATTTGCATTCTTTATCTTTTATATGAGGTCTTTTTGCAGTAAATACCGCTATACATGGCATTGTTCCAACTCCATAAAATGTATCTTTATTTAATGTTATTACTCCTTCTAATGTATGTTTTTTTAATATATTTTCTTTTACTGCTTGTTCTTCTTTAGTTTTACCTATCATAGTTGATTGAGGAACTATAGCAATACATCTTCCACCCTCAGTTAAAGAATCTAATAAATGTGAAATAAAATTAATTTCATATAGCTCAGGATCTTTTTTAGAACCTTGTGAATATGGTGGATTAATCATTCCTACTGTCGCATTTTTTAATTTTGATAGATTTAGAGTTAGAAAATTTTCATTCATTAAATTACTTTTTCCATCTCCTCTTAATATCATATTTGTTGTTGCTATTGTAAACATATAAGGTTCTAATTCTATACCATGTAATCTCTCTTGTTTTATTTTTCTTTGTTCATCTACATATATAGATTCTTTCATTTCTTCTTTCATTTCCTCTAAATTTTTTAACATATTATGCATTGAAGCTACTAAAAATCCACCTGTTCCACAACAAGGATCTAATACTATGTCTGTACTTTTTAATTCTGCTAATTCACAAAATAATTCTGTAATATGTTTTGGTGTTAAAACAATTCCTAGTTGTTGTCCGTCTCCACCTGAATAAGACATAAATTCTCCGTAAAATCTTCCTAAATAATCTTCTGAAGAGCTGTTGTATTTTATTGATTTAAAAATTTTTTCATTTAAAAATTTTGTAAAATGTTTTAAAGGTGTTTCTCCAAGTTTTAGATTTTTTTCATTTAAAATTTTTAAGTCTTTAAATAAATTAAATTGATTAATAATTTTATCTTTTTTTACATCTGGAGACACTTTAGATCTTTCTAAACAAGCTAATATAGCTTCATATATTTTTTGTCCATCAGTTTTTATACTATCACCTGTTAAATTATCAATAGAGAAATTCTTATGTTCAATTTCTTTTAATGCTAAAAGTATTCCAGATACTAGTAATGGTTTGTCAGCTGTTTTTAAACTAGCATAATTTCTTAAGTCTTCATGTAATATCTGTGCATCTTTCAATATTTCAGCTGTTGTTTTTTCTTGGTCTGTTTCTTCTTTTAAGATTTCTCTTATATAATATTCATTTATATTTTTTTGATTAAAAGAAATAAATGATTCAACATCGGGTAACTCTCTATAAAATTCTGTTTCATCAATATATAGAGGGCTTATTCTATGTTTTTTTTCATTTCCAGATATTCCAAAAGCAAGAATTTTTTTATAAGTTGTGTTTTTTGCTAAATGTTTTCCATAAAATAATGCTCCATTTATTGCAAAATCTTTAATATCTTTAATTTCTTGGCTAATTAGATTTTCTTTATTTAATTTTATATGTTTTGCTAAATCAGCTTTATCTTCAATTACTATTAAAAAATCTTTTACTACTCCTACAAATTCTGGAAATCCAACTTTCCCCGTACCATTTTTTGAAGCTGTTTTTAGGGCGTCGTTTATTTCTTTTATTTGACTTCCTTGTGAATCTAATTCTAATCCTGCTTCTTTAAGTAAATCTCTTACCCAATAATCAGTTAAAATTTCTTTTTTTGCCATAACTACTCCTATTTTTTATAATTTTTTTGTATAATAATTTTATTTGTATCTTCATCAAAAAAAAGTTCAACTTCTCTTAGATCGGTTGTTATACCCATTTTTCTAATCCAAGCGACAGGAAGCGTAATTCTTGTAGTATCACTCCCAGAACCACCTTTAGACCATAAAACTTTTCCTTCTCTTTTTTCCATTTGTAACCCCTTCATTTGA
>JBOFRT010000171.1:0-3909 GCA_051651165.1 Cetobacterium sp. | reverse complement strand
GTCTAAGACTTAATTGTCCATTTGCTGGAGTATCTCCTGCACCAAAACATGGTCCACAAAAAGCGGATCTTACAACTGTTCCACTTTCCATTATTTTTTCTATTGATCCATTTTTATTTAATTCAATATATGTTGGCTGACTAGATGGATAAATATTTAATGAAAAGTCCACTCCTATTGACTTATTATTTAAAATATCTGCAACATCAACAATATTGTCATAAGTCCCTCCTGCACACCCTGCAATTACTCCCTGTTCTGCAAAAAGATAACCTTTTTTTATTTTACTTTTTAAATCTATTTTAATTCCCTGTTCAAAAGCCTCTTTTTCTACCTCTGTTAAAATTTCTTCTAAATTATTTTGTAACTCTTTGATAGAATAAACATTGCTTGGATGAAAAGGAAGTGCAATCATCGATTCAATTTTATCTAAATCTATAACAATCATCCCATCATAATAAGCAATTTTTTTAGGCGATAACTCTTCATAATCAACTTCTCTATTATGATCTTTTAAATACTCCTTCACTTTATTATCTGTTTTCCAAATTGAAGTTAAACATGTCGTTTCTGTTGTCATAACATCAATTCCATTTCTAAATTCAACACTTAAATTCGAAACTCCCTCTCCAATAAACTCCATAACTTTATTTTTTACAAACCCATTCTTAAAAACAGCTTTAATAATTGTTAATGCAACATCCTGTGGACCTATTCCATTCTTTGGTTTACCTTTTAAATATATCCCAATAACTTCTGGATATTTTATATCGTAGCTTTTACTTAAAATTTGTTTTACTAACTCTCCCCCACCTTCACCAATTGCTATTGTTCCCAAAGCACCGTATCTAGTATGACTATCTGATCCTAAAATCATTTTTCCACATCCAGCCATATTCTCTCTCATATATTGGTGAATTACTCCCTGATGAGGAGGAACATATATACCACCATATTTTTTAGCTGCTGATAGTCCAAACATATGATCATCTTCATTTATTGTTCCACCTACAGCACATAAAGTATTATGACAATTAGTTAATACATATGGAATAGGAAATTTTTTTAATCCACTAGCTTTTGCAGTTTGAATTATTCCAACGTAAGTTATATCATGAGACGCTAAACAATCAAATTTTAATTTTAAATTTTCCATATCATTAGAAGTATTATGTTCCTTTAGTATTTCATAAGTTATTGTTCCTTTTTTAGCCTCAATTTTACTATCTTTTACAACACTTTCATTTTGAACTATATCCTTTCCATCAATTAAAAAAACTCCTTTGTCATATAAAGTTATCATACATTCCTCCCCTTTTTATTTTTGAATAATTGTATACAATTATAATTTATTATTTTTTTTTTAATTTGTCAAATTTTTTGTATAAAAAAAATGCTACCAATTTATTTGATAGCATTTTTTACACCCTCTTTTGCATTTAACAAGTGAATTTTATTCGCTTCTTTTGCTTTTTCTAATTCATTCTCTTTCAATAAACTTATAATTTCAAAATGCTCCTCATAAGCCTTTAAAATTCTACTTTCATTTTTTAAAGACTTTCTTTTTAATGCCGAAATAATAAAATCATAATGTCTTAAAATTTTCACAGCATACTCTAAAGATGAAGCAGAATAAACAAGAGAATTATACTCTAAAAACAATCGTCTAACTTCACTCCAGTTTTCTGTATCTATTAGATATTTTGTTAAAATAAGATTTTGATAGATTCTATCAATCTCTGTTTTATTTTTTATAATGGAATTAAATAAAATTCCCTCCAAACAAATTCTAATTTCAAATATCTCGTCAATTTTTTGTGGAGTAATTTCCATAACTCTTAACCTACCATTAGGTAATCTTTCTATTATCCCCTCTATTTCAAGTTTTTTTATGGCTTCTCTTAAAGGAGTTCTACTTACATTTAATTTATTAGCATAGTCAATCTCTACAATTTTATCTCCAAAATCTATCTCACCAACTAATAAATCATTTTTTATTGTTTCATAGATGTTATCACTACTACTTTTTCTCATGAATTATAATCTCCTAGTTATATTATATGTAATATAATACTTTTTTTTAGGAGTTTTAGCAAGGAAAAATATTTTAAGAACTCTTTCTATCTCTCATTTCTAATTGTTGAATTAAAAACTCTTTTGCTTCGGTTAAATGTTTTTTATTTAAATCTACTATCTCTTTTTTCCTATTTTTTTTTATAAACTCTACCATTTTAACATGATCCTTGTGAGCACTTAATCTTCTATTGCCATTTTCGATAGAAATCTTTCTAAACTTTTTTAAATATAAATTCAAATTGTTAATTAAATTTACAACTCTTGGCAAATCTGCAATATTATAAAGAGTTTTATTGAATTCAGAAAAATACTTAAATACTTCTAAACATTCTTTTTCATCCTGTATTATTAACTCCACTTTATTTATATTTTTTTCTAATTTTTTTATATCTTGCTCTGTAACTTTTTCAAATATCTCTTCAAAAATAACAGCTTCCAAGGCCATTCTTATTTTTATTACCTCTTCCACATCTTTTTTTGTTATTTTTGGAACTACTACTCCTCCCTTTTCTCTTCCCTCGATTAACCCTTCTAATTCAAGCATTCTAATTGCTTCCCTTAAAGGAGTTCTACTTACATTTAACTTTAGTGCATATTCTTCCTCTACGATTCTACTTTCCTCCTCTATTTTTCCATTTACAATTTCCTCTTTTAAATATTCATAAACTTGTTCACGAATAGATTTTTTTCTCTCTATTGGCATATATTCCCCCTCAATTATTTCTATTTTAATTTTCTAATAACTTTATATACCTCACGCTTTATAATTTTGCAAAAAATTATATCTAAATATAAAAAAATAAAGCAATCTAACTCATATTATTTGAGCTTAGATTGCTTTTACTTTAGATGTTAATTTTTTACCTCTTTAGCTGCGTTTTCTCCAGCTATTTTTCCAAATACAATTATATCTGTAACAGCGTTTCCTCCAATTCTATTACCACCGTGTACTCCACCAGTTATCTCTCCTGCTGCATAAAGTCCTTGAATTTTATCTCCATTTTTATCTAATACTTCTGCATTTTCATTTATTTTAACTCCACCCATTGTGTGGTGTATTGCTGGTGAAACTTCTATTGCATAAAAAGGTGCTTTTACTATCTCTCTAGGTAGTCCTTTTTTTCCAAAATCTGAATCTTTTCCATTTTTAACAAAACTATTATATCTAGTTATTGTTTTTTCTAACTCTTTAGAGTCTACTCCAATAATTTTAGATAATTCTGAAATATTATTAGCTTCTTTTGTTAATCCTTTTTTTATATAACCATTTATAGCAGATAAGTTCTCTCTCGTTTGTTGATCAAAAATAAGAAAAGCTGATTTCCCTTTTTGCTCTAACTCAGCTTTAGAAACAACATCTCTTGTTTCTAACTCATTTATGAATCTTTTTCCATCTCTATTCACAAGAATCGCTCCCTCTCCTCTTACACTCTCTGTAATCATATTAGAAGTTTGATGTACAACAGTCGGATGAGTTTGAATCTGTTTCATATCTACAACATCTCCACCAACTTCTTGAATAAGTTTTATTCCTTCACCAGTAATTGCAGGGTTATTTGTAGTTCCAAATCCTTTTAAGTTAGGATTATATTCACTAACCATATCAGCATTTGCTCCAAATCCACCAGTTGCCATAATAATAGCTTTTGCATTAATCTTATACTCTTTACCATTATTTTCAACTAATACTCCACTTACTTTATTATTTTCCATTAAAATTTTTACTACTTTATTGTTTGTTTTAGTTTCAACTCCCATATTTTCAAGAGTAGAATTTAATGAATCAACTATAACAGGTCCTACTGCTTTTCCTCCTGTAGGTCTATGTATTCT
>JBOFRT010000170.1:0-5478 GCA_051651165.1 Cetobacterium sp. | reverse complement strand
AATACAACTTTTGATAGATGTACTTGCTCATGTGTTCACGGTGATAGACATCTTTGTGCTATTCATAAAATATGTATTGACCAAAATTTCTCTTTAAAAGAAATTATTGATACAAAACCACTTTGGTGCTCTATATATCCATTAGAAATTATTCAAGAAGAGGATATATTGTATATCTTTGTTCCAACTAAAAAGAATAACTATTTAGCTATGAATGATTCAGATTTTCCATGCATGGATGTTGAAAAATCTACATCTCCATACTTTCGAAGAGAAAATCCTATCGGTTTCAAACTTGAAGAGTACCAACCTTTCGTGTTATCTTATTACTCAATTTTAAAATATATTTTAGGGGATATATTCATCCAAGATCTCACTAAAACTCTTAATTTGAAAAATTCTAAATCAGATGAGTTTCAATATATACAAAAAATATGAAAGGACCAGATTAACTCTGGTCCTTATATTTTTTCAAGAAACGGTTTTAACTTTAGCTTATCATATTTTGTTATAGGAAAATTAAACTCTACCAATTTCTCCTCTATGTTATACCTAGAAAAATCTATATCTTCAAATGTTATAATAATTTTAGGATTTTTTTCATTTAAAAATTCTTCCAAGTCAAAAAATGAAACCAACTCATATTTTTCTTGATTTCTTTTTAAACCAATATCTTCGCAAAGATCTATTATCATATCTCTATGTAAAAAATTATAAACTATTACAATTTTTTTTGCTTCTTCAATTCTTTTTTGATTTTCTAAATAAATATTACTTAAAAACGTCATTGTCAAATTAGCTAAATCAAAACTATCTATTTCACCAAAATAACTCTTTAATAATTCTGTTATTTCTCTATACGGAAGTAAATAAGCTTTTCCTATAGAATTATTAAATATATAAAACTCATTTATATTAAATTCTTTTTTATAGTCTCTAACTATAATTATTACTGCAACTCTTGTTAAAAGTTCTTTTTTAATTTCTATATTAATTTTCATATTCTCACTAATATATTTAATTAATTTCTCTGCTTCTTCAGCGCTATCTGGGTATAATTCTTTTAAATTTCCACTATACTTCTTTCTTGATGTTTCTATTATTAAATTAATTTCAAAATTTGTATAAAGCTTTGTTTTTTTTAAAAACTCTACAAAATCTTTATAACCTTCAATTTCTTTTAATTCTACATCTGTACTTGAATCTTGATATTCTTTTCTTAAAATAGCTATATATGACTTCATTTCTAAATTTAAAAAAGCAAAACTATTATCTGCTATATTAATAAAACTAAACATTTTTTTTATAATTTTATGTATATTATACTCTTTTTTTAATATTTCAAATTCTAAAAAAATTTTATCAAATATTTTAGGTAAATATTTTCGCTCTATTGATATTTTTATTAAATACAAATTAAAAAATTTTCTTTTATCACTTTCTTTTCCTTCTAAAATAATTCCATATCTAGTAAGATTTTTTATTTCTAAATGAAATTTTTCTAAAACTTCTTTTAACTCATTTAAGTCATTTGTTAGGGTTCGCCTTGTTACTTCAACTTCTTCACTTATTTGTCTTAAATTTATTATATCTGTTTTTAAAAATTTTAGAATCACATACATCTGTCTTTCTTCTGGAGTAAAACTTTGTTTTTTTCTCATTTTCTCTATTATTTTAGGTGCTTTATTAATCTTTTTATGAATGCTTTCAATAGATTCTTCTTCAAATAAATATTCTAAATCTTTTGTATATCTTTTTACTTTAAACTCAGAAATATTTAAAATATCTGCTAGTTCACCTATAGAGTAAACATTTCTTCTTAAGCAATATATAATTTTAAAATGTAGTGACGTTAGATTCATAAGTTTCCTCTCTCTTATACCTAAATATTAAATCAAATCATTTAATCCCTTTTCTATTGCCTTTTTATCTATTTTTTCTAAAACTCTTAAGTAATTAAACGATGATATTTTTTCTACGTTCGAATCTTGATTTATTTCATCACTTAATATTAAGTCATAATGATTGATACAATTTAAATAGTTAAATTTCAAATGAAATGATGGCATGATATCTATATTTATATGAGGTATTTGTTTTTGTAAATTCTCTTTTAAATATGAATCATGAGGTAATATTATCTCATTAAATAGAAGTAAAATATTATTTATATCTTTTTTATTTTGTTCTATTATAATTTTTTTCAATATACCTAAAATAACAATCTTATCATAAAAATATATTTTAAGATTAGTTTTTATTAAAGCTTCATCAAGTACTTTTAATAATCTTTTATCATCATTATTAAGTTTAGAAGAATATACTTTTAAAATATTATTTTCATATTTAAACAGAGACATATACAGCTTCTTCAGTAAAAGTTCTTTAAATCCTTTTTCTATTTTTTTAATATTTAATTGTTTTTCTAACTCATTCATCAATACTTTTGCACGTTCTATTATTCCCTGTTCAAAAAAGTTCTCTTTATTTTTTAAATTTAATAAAAATGAGAAAATCTGTTGCTTATAATTTTCTGAATAATTTTGTAATTCTTTTTCTATTAATTCTTTTATTTCAATATACTGACCTAATTTACTATAATTATTATTGAACGAAAATCCTCCAAAAGTATCTACACAAATTTTTAAAGCTAATGAAAATGCTATAATAAATTTTGTCGATGCTACTTCTGAAAATGTAAATATTTTATATAATTTTTCTGAAAGTTCATTAATTTGAGAGTCTTTAAAGAGAGTATAATAAGTTGTCAATGGTGATATTGAAAAGTCGGTTTTAACAAATAATTTTATAAGTTTTTTACAAAATAAATTTTTATCTTGAGGAGATAAATGAATCAAACGAAGCCCTTTCGCATTTTCATATTTATAACTACTACTATTTTCTCCTAACATATTTTTTACTACTAAAAAATATCTATTTATAGAACTTCTTGATATTTGAAATTCATTTTTTTCATATTCTAAATTTATAAATCCTTTAAAAATAAATTTCAAATATAGATAATCTATAATATCCTCTGAACTCATAAATTCTTTTCCATTTAATATATATAACCATTGTTCACTATTTAATTCTAACTCGTATTTTCCATTTACTAATTCTATTTGGTTTAAATTTAAATATTTTAAATTTAAATTTAATTGAGCTATATTTTTAACTAAAGTTTTACTATCAACATCTAAATATAACGCTAAATCATTTTGAGAAAAACGTCCATGATACAACAGATTTAGTATTCCTACATTTGTAGAATTCAAATCGATCACCTCCTAAGGAATAAATTTTATCATAATTAATCTCAAAAAAAAATATGAAATATTTAAATATTTATCATACAAAAACTTCCATATATAGTTCTTTTATAAATAAAAAAGATCCAAAATTGGATCTTTTAAGCGCTTACTTTATTTAAAATATTTTTTGTGATAGAGTTAAAAATATTTTTTATTTCCTCTTTATTTGCTTCGTATCCTTCAACAGAAAGATTACAAATACTTGATATCATAGGTAGTTCTCCTAATAACTCTAGTTTGTTCTCTTTTAAGAAGTTATCTGTTGACTCTCCATTGAATAGCTTAATCTTAGTTTCACATCCTGGGCAAACTACATAACTCATATTTTCAACTACTCCAATTACATCTACATTCATTTGATTTGCCATTTTAACAGCTTTTGCAACAATCATAGAAATCATATCTTGAGGTATTGAAACCATCACTATTCCATTTAAAGGAATAGATTGCATAACAGTTAAAGCTACATCTCCTGTTCCTGGTGGCATATCTATAATTAAATAATCAAGTTCTCCCCAAATAACATCTTCCCAAAACTGTTTTACAGCTCTTCCTACTATTGGTCCCCTCCACAATACTGGGTCATTTTCATTTTCAACTAGGAAATTTAAAGAGATTACTTTTATTCCATCGTTTGTTACCACTGGATATATATCGTTTCCTTTTCCTCCAGCTCTCTCCCCACTTAATCCAAGTAGTCTTGGTATACTTGGTCCTGTTATATCAGCATCCATAATACCTACTTTATATCCTTGATCAGCTAACTGTTTTACTAATAAAGTTGAAATTGTAGACTTTCCTACTCCACCTTTTCCACTCATAACACCTATTACTTTTTTTATTTTATTTGCAGGATTATTAATAATTCCACAACTTGTAGATTCCTTTGAGCATGACCCTTGAGATGGGCATGAATTACAACTTGACATTTTTGTGTCCTCCTTTTAAGTACATAAATTAAGAAAAATTACATTTTCTTATATATGCACATTCTAGTATAGTTTAATTCATTTGTCAATTTCATTTTATAAATTAAAATAACTAAATAAATTTGAATCTATCTCATATTTTAACTTTAGTTCATACTCTACTAAAGGTTCTCCTTTTTTACCTAATGTTTCTTGAGCATTTAAAATCTTTTCGACCTCTCCTAAATAGAAAAAATTCTCTCCTGATTTTTTCTTTAAAAATACCTCTATTGTATAATAGTTGTTCGCAATCCTTCCCTCTCCTGTTAAAATACCATTTCTACTAATACATCTATTACTCTTAGAAAACCAAGTGAATCGTTGCTGATCATAAAACACATTATCATATGCTACAAATGGGAGTGAATCATCTAATGTTATAAATATTATCACTTTTTTTTGCTCTTCAAATATTGTATAACCACTTACTTGATAACCATTATTAAAATCTAAGTTCAAATTCCAGAAAGCTTGTTGTTTTGTATACTCTTTATATCTTAATATAGTTTCTTTATCTTGTTGTTTATAATTTTTTAAAACATAATTCAAATTATAATCGATAAGATCATCTATTAACATTTTAAAATAACTATTTTTATCATAACTACTCTTAAAACTCTTTTTTAAACTATATTTTTTTTCTAATTCAACTACAGGTTCAAAATCTTTTATTGTAGATAAGCTTGTAAAAATATCCTTAGATAGATGTTTCATAGCATTTTCAATATTTTCTCTTTGTTCTACTAAAAAGTAATCTCTTTTTAAAATAACTTCTATATCCTCTATAGACACATCTTTATTTGATAGTAATGTTTTTAAAATAATCATCTCATGAACTCTTTTACTTGGAGTAAAGATACCTGATAAAAATGTCAGATAATTTTTTTCAATTTTTGAAAGCTCTCCTAAAAACAGTTTAGGTCTCAACATCTTTAAAATTTCATCATAATCTTTTCTAAATTTTAATATAACACTAGGTTCTATCATATCTCTTTGAAAAAAATCATTAAGCAAGGGTATTCTTCCAAGTTGTTTTTCTAAAAGATTAAAATCATGCTCTATATTTTTTTTAGTTGAGAAATTTGTTTTATTTATATTTTCAAAAATTCTTTCTTTTACAATAGTTTCAAATGTTATACTACTCTCTCCTGGAATCATATTTGTTCCATTTATTAGAAATCTTTTCATAAAATCTC
>JBOFRT010000169.1:0-3371 GCA_051651165.1 Cetobacterium sp. | reverse complement strand
TGTTAAAAGTATAAAGATAATACCTAAGGTACATAAGATGTATACTTTTGCTCCAAAGGTTCAAGACTATGATGGAGTAATGCTTGTTGCTACAAAAAATAATATGATGAGTTTAAAAAGACGTATTTTAAAAAGAGGACTAGATATTATTGGAGGAATAGCAGGACTTATAATATTATTGCCACTTTATATTAAATATGGAAGAGAGATAAAAAAAGATGGAGGACCAGCAACATTTTGTCATACTAGAATCGGTAGAGATTTAGAACCTTTTAAGATGTACAAGTTTCGTTCTATGTATATAGATGCAGAGGATAGATTACAAAAAATGTTAGCAGAGGATGAAAAAGTAAGAGAGGAGTTTTACACAAACTTCAAACTTAAAGATGATCCTAGAATAACTCCAGCTGGTGCTTTTTTAAGAAGAACATCATTAGATGAGTTTCCACAGTTTATAAATGTTATAAAGGGTGAAATGAGCTTAGTTGGACCAAGACCAGTAGTACAAAAAGAGGTCGAGATGTACTATGGAACAGAGATGGGACAAAAGATATTCCAAGTAAAGCCAGGAATAACAGGGATGTGGCAAGCTAATGGAAGGTCAGATGTAGAGGATTATGATGAAAGAATAGCACTAGATCTTTATTACATAAGAAACTGGAGCTTATGGCTGGATATAATAATACTAATAAAAACAGTTAAGAATGTTATAAGTAAAAAGGGGGCTTATTAATATGCTAACAGCAGTTATAATGGCTGGAGGAAGTGGAGAAAGATTTTGGCCACTTTCAACTCCAGAGAAACCAAAACAGTTATTAAAAATATTTTCAGAAAAAACTATGATAAGAGAGACTGTAGATAGAATTTTACCAATTATTCCTGCAGATAAAATATTTATAGCTACAAATGAGTTGCAAGAGATAGCGGTAAAAGCTGAGTTAAAAGATATTCCAGAGGAAAATATTATAATAGAACCAGCTTTTAAAGATACAGCAGCAGCAATAGGATATTCAGCATTAGTTATAGAGAGTAGATTAAAAAGTTCTTTAAAAACTGGAGAAAAAATAGAGGTTGTAGTTTTAGCTTCAGATCATCTGATAAGAGATGAAAAACTTTTTAGAGAGGTTGTAACCAAAGGAGCAGAAGAAGCTAGTAAAAGTGGAGTTATTGTAACTTTGGGAATAAAGCCAGATAAACCAGAAACAGGATATGGGTATATTGAGGCGAAAACAGAAGAAAAAATAGAACTAAATGAAGTTTATAAAGTAAAAAGATTTCGTGAAAAACCGAATTTAGAAACAGCAGAAAATTATGTAGCTTCTGGAAAGTATTTGTGGAATTCAGGAATGTTTATTTTTACAACAGAAACTATATTTAAAAACTTTGATGTTTTAATGGAGGAACATACAGAAGTTTTTAATGATATAAAAGGAAAACTTTTACAAAATAGAACGGGATTAGAACTTACCAATTTAGTAAGAGATGATTTTGAAAAGTTTGAAAAGATTTCAATAGACTTTGGTGTAATGGAGTATTCTAAAAACATAAGAGTTATACCTGTGGATATTGGATGGAATGATATAGGATCTTTTAATGCATTAGATGAGGTATTTCCTAAAAATAGTGCAGGAAATGTTGTAAGAAATTCAACAGTTTTAGAGTTAGATGCTATGGATAATATAGTTGTTGGAGATGGAACAAAAATATCACTACTTGGAGTAAAAGATTTAGTAGTGGTAAAAAACGGAGATAATATACTGATAGCTAGTAAATCTAGAACGCAGGACATAAAAAAAATAATAAGTAAGGTAAAAACAGTATGAGAAAAAAAATAGCAGTAATTGGATTGAATTATTATCCAGAAGAGTCATCTACAGGATTATATACAACAGAGATGTGTGATTATTTACAAAAAGAGTTTGATGTCACTGCTATCACGGGATATCCATATTATCCAGAGTGGCGAATATCGGTTGAGTATATAGGCAAAAATGGGATTTTAGAAGAGGAAAGAAATGGTGTTCAAATATATAGAGTGAAACAATATGTTCCATCAAAAGTTAATCCATTAAATAGGTTATACCACTATTATGATTTTTATAAAAAAGCTCTAAATGTTGCTCAACAAAATAATTATGATATGGTACAGGTGATATTACCAAATATATTTTTATTAAACTTAGCTATAAAAATGAAAAAATTAAATAAAACTAAAGTAATTTGGGCTCACGTGCAAGATTTTGAGATAGATGCAGGTTTAGAAACATTAAAAGGAATTGGAAAAATTAAAATTTTGAAAAACTTTTTATACTATATAGAAAGAAAGTTATTTGAAAAGTTTGATATAGTAAGCTCGATTAGTGAAGGTATGGTAAAAAAACTTCATAAAAAGGAAGTAAAACAAGAAAATTCATATTTTTTTCCAAATTGGTCTGATATTTCAAAGTTATATAAGTTAGACAAAAGTTCTTATAAAGATGAATTGAAATTACAAGATGACGATTTTATAGTAATGTATTCTGGAAATATTGGTGGAAAACAAGAGTGGGAAACTGTTATAGAAGCTATAGAAAAATTAAAAGATATAAAATTTATAATAGCAGGAGATGGAAATAGAAAAAATTATTTATTTGAAAAATTAAAAGATAAAGAAAATACAATTTTATTATCACTTCAGCCGAAAGAAAGATTAAATGAATTTTTAAATTTAGCTGATATTCATATAATTCCGCAAAAAAAAGATGCTAAAGATAGCTTTATGCCATCTAAATTATTGGGAATTATGGCAGTTGAAAAACCTGTTTTAGTTTTAGCAAATAAAGATTCAAATTTATATCAAGTTATAGGAGATGAAAATATTGGGTATATTTTGAATGAAAATGAATATGGCAAATTATCAGAGACTATAGATGTGATATCTAGGGATAAAGAAAGAATAATTAAGGGGAAAAAAGCCAGAGAATACTTGATGAAAAATTATATCTATGAAGATATAATGGAAAAATTAATAGAAAAAATAAATAAAATAGTTTAAAAAGGGGAATATAAATGAGAAAGGTAGCATTAATAACAGGAATAACAGGACAGGATGGGTCGTATTTAGCAGAGTTTCTTTTAGAAAAAGGATATGAAGTACATGGAATAATAAGAAGAGCCTCATCTTTTAATACTCAAAGAATAGAACATTTATATATTGATGAACTAATAGAGGATATGCATAAAGATAGAAAAGTTAAGTTACATTATGGAGATATGACAGATTCTATGAGTTTAACAAGACTTATAAGAGAGATAAAACCAACAGAGATATACAATTTGGCAGCTCAATCACATGTTAAGGTGTCATTTGAAGTACCTGAGTATACAGCCGA
>JBOFRT010000168.1:0-1068 GCA_051651165.1 Cetobacterium sp. | reverse complement strand
CAGGCCTGGTCCTCTCTCGTCCTTCCCTGTCGTCGCTCCTCCTTTATGCTTCCGGAGCTCCTCCGTGGGAGATACGAGACCGGTGCGCCGAGCACCTGACGCTCGTTAACGCTCGCGTCACCGGCCTCGCGCCGTTCCCCCACGGCTCTCGCCCGCCGAGCTCGTCACATACCCCCATCGCCCCTCGCAGGCCGGGGGGTACCCGCGAGACTGCGCTTACTCCCCCCGGGGGCCAGTCTCGGCGGCCGCAGCGCCTGGGGGTAAGGACCGACGAGATGAGAGAAAAGGAGACGGAAGCACAAGGAGCGACCAGGACGAGAGAGTGGAGAGAGGAAAACAAAACAAAAAAAAAAAATTCTTGGTCCGGCTCCCAGACACACTGCCGCTCGGTCCTCAGCCCGCCGAGAGGCTCTTCCTCGCGGTGCCATGCGATGGCACTGGACGCTCGGTGGACGGCCCGATCCTCCTCCGCCCCCTGGCGGCCGGCGATGACTCCTCCTCATGAGGGCAGCCGGCAGCGAGCCCGCCGTTCCCTGCTCCTCCCCGCTCCGGCGGCAGGCAGCGGCCTCGGCCCACGGCGGACGACGGCTCCTCCCCGTTACGGCGGCAGGCAGCAGGCTTTGGCCCCGGGCGAACGGCGGCTCCTCCGCTCCCTCTTGGATGGCCGCCACCCCACCTCGTCCCAGGGGCGTGGCAGCGAGCTTCCCGTCCCACCTATCACTCGAGTCACTGCTCCAGTACCACCGCTTCGGGCAGCCACTCGCGGTCTTCTCTCCCGCGCTGCCCGATCTCCTCAGCACTGCGATCCCCCTCAGCAGCGAGGGCTCTTCGACAGCATGTCCCTCCTTCCTCCCGGGTTTCGGCACCAGTGTAACAAAGTTCGTAGAAAGGGAAGAAGGAGGCGGGAACCGGCGAACATTCAACAAGTCTAATTAACAAATAAACCAACAATAACACCAAAAAGTATAAGGGCGACTCACGGCCTCACGGCGACTGCCGCCCACACAAACCAAATAACACTCAACATAAAATCCCAGGCCTGGTCCTCTCTCGTCCTTCACTGTAGTC
>JBOFRT010000167.1:0-4429 GCA_051651165.1 Cetobacterium sp. | reverse complement strand
TGAAAGAATAATAAATAATCCTAGAAGATACTCTATGATAACAAGAATAGAGGACCCTAATGTCACTTTACCTAAAGGGTATATACATGTTGATAATATGGAAACGGGAAAAAATGGTATACATATATTTAAACCGTAAACTAATTAAAAATTAAAAGTTTAAGCTGTGGGCAGTTATTTGTCTACAGCTTTTTTTATTAAAAGGGTCATTAAAAGAGGTAAAATTAAAAAATTGAATATATATTCATTTTTTCAATAAAAATAGTGAAAATTTGAAGAATTGCAAATATATACCCTTTATAGTTATACTATATAAAGTATATATAGTATAGCGATGTTAATAGATTACATACAATAATTATTTAAAATATAAATTAAAAAGAAAATTTTTTTTGTTATATTTTGAATAAAAGTTCAATACTTGGAAAGGAGAGTTTAATGGCAGCAGAAAAGAAATTAGGAGTAGTAACTTTAGCAGGATTAGTAATTAGTGCAATGATTGGAGGAGGAGTATATAACTTACCACAAAATATGGCTCAATCGGCTTCAGCTGGAGCTATTATAATAGCTTGGGTAATTACAGGATTAGGAATGTGGTTTTTAGCAAATACATTTAGTATTTTGTCTAATATAAAACCTGAAGTTACTTCAGGAATTTATGGATATGGAGAACTTGGGTTTGGAAAATTAATGGGATTTCAAGTAGCCTGGGGATATTGGATATGTAATATTTTTGCAAATGTAGGATATGCAATTTTATTAATGGATTCATTTAATTATTTCTTTAATCCATATTTTAAAGGAGGAAACAATTTATTATCAATCATATGTGGATCATTGGTTATTTGGATAATGTATTTTGCTGTGATGGCAGGAGTAAAACAAGCTACTTTTATTAATAATATTGGAGTAATAGGAAAATTGATTCCTTTAGTTATATTTATTTTAATTTTAATTTTTAAATTTGATTTCTCAATCTTTACGACTGACTTTTGGGGAAGAGATATCATTCCAAATCTAATGGATAAAGATTTAGGAGGACTATTTTCACAAGTTAAAAGTACAATGTTAGTTACATTATGGGTTTTTATAGGAATAGAAGGAGCAGTAGTTATATCTAGTAGAGCAAGATCGCAAAAAGATGTAGGTAAAGCTACTGTTATAGGATTTTTGGGTTGTTTAATTATGTATGCATTATTATCACTATTACCGTTAGGAATAACTTCGCAAGGAAAAATTTCTACAATGTCTCCTCCATCTACAGGACCAATATTAAGCGAAATTATAGGAAATTCAGGAAATTGGTTAATGAATTTAGGAGTTATTATAGCATTACTGAGTTCATGGCTTGTATGGACAGTTATGTTAGCATCGTTACCATATGAAGCTGCTAAAGCTGGAACGTTTCCTAAAATTTTTGCAACTGAAAATAAAAATGAATCACCTTCGTATTCATTATTAGTTTCATCAATATTGATGCAAATATGTATGATTGTAGTTTATTTCTCAAACAATGCATGGAATTTAATGCTAAGTATAACAGGAGTAATGATTTTACCGTGTTACTTTGTATGTACTTTATATTTGTGGAAAATTTCTAAAGCTGGAGGAGAATATCCAAATAATTCACCAATAACAAGAGAAAAAGCTCTTCTAACAGGAATAATAGGAAGTATATATGCAGGATGGCTAATTTATGCAGCAGGATTAAGTTATTTTTTAGTAGCAGCAGTAATATATGCATTAGGAATACCAGTATTTAGAAAAGCTAGGCTTGAAAGTAATGATAATGAAAGCGCTTTTACTCATGGAGAAAAAATATTTGCATGGATAATAATATTAAGTGGTGTAATAGGAGTTTTTTATATATTAGCTAATTACAAAACTTTACTAGGATAAATAGGAGATTGTTTTTATGATAAAAAAAGTTAATGGAAACGGAAGTAAAATAGTATTTTTTAATGAAGGAATAAAAGAAGGCACAGAAATTGAGAATAGAGTAAATATGCTTATGGAAGAATTAAGTCGAAGAAATTTAGGTATTTATATATCTCGAACATATGAAGATTTAGAAGATGTAGTTTCTTATGATAAAGCTATAGATTGCTTATTATTATCATGGCCAAATAATAAAGATGAAAAAGAAGCATTATATATTATAAAAAAGTTACATGAAGAACAGGAAGGAGTTCCAGTATTTTTATTAACACATAAAGCTAATGCTTTAGAAACATTAAGTAGAGAAATATATGAAAATGTAGAGGAAATTATATGGCTATTACAGGAAGAAATAGTATTTTTAGGTGAAAGAATTCAAAGAGCAGTTGAAAGATATAACGATGAATTACTTCCACCTCTTACGAAAGCTATATTTAATTACAATAAAGTAGCTGAATATTCTTGGGCTGCTCCAGGTCATCAAGGAGGAGTTGGATTTACAAAAACTGCTTTAGGAAAAAGATTTTTTAATTTTTATGATGAAAATTTATTTAGAACTGATACTGGTATAGAAAGAACATGTATTGGATCTTTGTTAGATCATACAGGGGCATTTTTAGAGGGAGAAAAATTAGCAGCTAAAATATTTGGATCGGATAGATCATATAATGTTGTGGTAGGAACATCTGGTTCAAATAGAACGATATTACAAGGAATATTAACTAACGAAGATATCGCATTAGTTGATAGAAATTGTCATAAATCTATCGAACAAGGATTAATGTTAACAGGGGTTAAACCTGTATATATGAAGCCGACAAGAAATAGATATGGAATAATCGGTCCAATTTTACCAAATGAAATGAAAGAAGAAGAAGTCAATAAAAAGATATTAGAAAGTACAATAATTCCAGCTGATATGAAACAACAAAAACCGTTATATACAGTGGTTACTAATTGTACTTATGATGGTGTTTGTTATAACGCTGTACAAGCAGAAAATTTATTCCAACCATATATTGAAAATATTCATTGGGATGAAGCTTGGTATGGTTATGCAAAATTTAATGAAATATATAAAAATCATTACGCTATGAGAGGAGATGCAAAAGACTATAGCGGAAATGCAACAATTTTTGCAACACATTCTACTCATAAATTACTAAATGCACTGTCACAAGCATCATATGTCCATGTTAGAAATGGAAAGAAAGCTTTAAGTGAAGAGCGTTTTAATCAAGCTTATATGCTTCACTCAACGACTTCACCGCTATATGCTATAGCAGTTTCAAATGAAATTGGTGCAGCAATGATGCAAGGAAAAACAGGAAAATATTTAACAGATGAAGTTTTAAAAGAAGCAATTGATTTCAGAAAAATGGTAGCAAAATACAATAAAGAGTATAAAGAAAAAGATGAGTGGTTCTTTAAGCCTTGGAATGTAGAGGTAGTAAAAAATAAAGAAACAGGAGAACTTTATAATTTCGAAGATACGCCAACAGAATTATTGATGAAAGATCAAGACTGTTGGAAAATGAAACCAGGAGAAAAATGGCATGGATTTGAAGGTGTTCCTGAAGATTGGGCAATGTTAGATCCAATAAAAGTGAGTATATTATCTCCAGGAATGAATGAAGATGGGGAACTAGAGGAAATAGGTGTTCCTGCACAGTTGGTTTCATATTATTTTTCTAAGTATGGAGTAGTACCTACAAGAACAACAGATTTTCAAGTAATGTTTTTATTTTCTATGGGAATTACTAAAGGTAAGTGGGGAACATTATTAGATTTATTAATTTCGTTTAAAAAAGACTATGATAATAATACTCCTTTAAGAAAGATATTTCCAGAGTTAGTTGAAGGAAGAGAAGAGAGATATGGAGATTTAGGAATGAAGGATTTAGGAAATGAAATTTTTGAATATTTAAGAGAGCATAATCTAGGAAAATATTTAAATGAAGCATATTCAACTTTACCAGAACAAGCAATGACTCCAAGAGAAGCATACAAAAAGATAGTAAAAAATGAAGTTGAATTAGTCCCTGCAAATGAGCTAGAGAATAGAATTGCAGCCAATGCTGTCATTCCTTATCCACCTGGAATTCCAATGTTAATGTCGGGAGAAAATTTTGGAAAAGCTGATAGTGCTCAGATATTATATTTAAAAGCTTTAGCAACATGGGATAAACAATTCCCAGGATTCGAACATGAAACAGAAGGAACAGTAGTAACAAATGGAGAATATCATGTTTTGTGTATAAAAAATAAAGTTTAGTTAAAATAATTAAACCGCTTGTATTTCAAGTGGTTTAATTTTATTAATAAAAAAGGCAGGAGATTATTATAAAAAAATTATTTTTAAAAACACTTATAGGATCGTTGCTTATTGCAGGGGCATCTTATGCAGAGGAGTTTACACCTAATGGAAGTTTAGGATTTACTCAAACTTTTTATGGAAATGCAGGAAAGTATAAAACTGAATCTTCACATC
>JBOFRT010000166.1:0-3214 GCA_051651165.1 Cetobacterium sp. | reverse complement strand
TATAGCTAAAATTGTTTCAGGAGATTTTAAGTTTCCAATGGCGATTTTACCTTTTGAAAGATCCATTAGTTTTGCTGAGCCAAATCCCAATTGAATTAAAAATATTCCTACAACAGCTCCAATTCCTATTTTTAAATTTTTAGGAAGAAGCTTAACGACGATCTCTCTAAAACCAAAGAAAGACATTATTAAAAAGATTACACCAGAAACAAATACTAAACCTAACCCTTCTTGCCATGTTGTTAAACCTGAAGCTACAAGAGTATAAGCAAAGAAGGCATTACTTCCCATAGCAGGCCCTAGAGCAAAAGGAAGATTAGTGTAAGTTCCCATAAATATTGAAAATATTCCAGCAGTTAAAGCTGTTACAACTGTCATTGCACCAATGGGCATTCCAGAAGCACTCATAATAAGCGGGTGAACAATTAAAGCATATGCCATTGTCATGAAAGTTGTAGTTCCGGCAGTTATTTCTGTTTTTATATCTGTATTATTTTCTGATAGTTTAAAAAGTTTTTCAAATAAATTTTTATTTCTTTGTTCAATTTTTATTTGTTGCATTGTATCTCCTTTTACTTAAATAGATTTATAACTTTTTGTTCTTTAACATCAATAAGTCCTAGATCACTCATTTTAGCATTTGGAATTACTATTAGAGCTAATGTGCTAGGTCTTGTTATTGGAGATGCACTTTCAATTCCCATTTTTCTAAGAATCTTATTCATCTGACTAATCTCTTTTGCTAAAATTTCAGCTGGCTGATCTGAGAGCATTCCAGCAATTGGAAAAGGTAAAATTCCAGTAATCTCTCCGTTTTCAGAAGTTACAATTCCACCACCAAGCTCCTTTATCTTTTTAGTAATAGCTAGAGCTTCATTTGGTTTATTAAATACAATTGTTAAATTATGACTATCATGAGAGTATGTTGTTCCAACGCCACCTTCTTTTAAATAGAAATTTTCAACAACTGCTAAAGCTATATTATTATTTAAATTATGTCTATTAACAATAGCAACAAAATTTAAATTTGAGTTTTCAGAGATATCAATAAAACCATCTTTTGCTTTAACTAACATAGTTTTTCTATCTGTTATAGACCTTTCTTTAGTGAGATATGATAAAACTTCGATTTCAATCTCTCCATTTTGGATAGGAGATTTTATTTTAAAATCACTTTCACTTAATTCGCCAACATAAACTGAATTTAAATATTCAATATCTAATTTTGGAGAGTTTATCTCAACAACTAAGCTATCATTTTCTGCAATTAATTTTCCTTGCCAAAAAGTTTTTAAAACGTTAAAATCCACTAAATTATCTAAAACTACTATATCGGCAAAGTAACCAGGTGCGATAGCACCTATTTTATCTAATTTATACTCTTGAGCAGTATTTAAAGTTGTAGCTCTGATAGCTTCTATAGGGTCTAGTCCAGCTTTTACAGCAACTCTAACACAATCATTAATGTGTCCAACTTCCAAAATATCTCTTGGTTCTCTATCATCTGTACAAAGAGTTAAATTTCTAGGTGATTTCATATGTTTAATATTTTTAACTATTGAACTTATATTTTTAGAGATAGAACTTTCTCTAGCATCAATATACATACCTTTTCTTATTTTATCTGGAGCTTGGCGTCCATCTCTAGTTTCATGACACGATATTGGACCGCCACAAATATATGCAGATAGTTCGTTTCCAATTAATTCAGGAGCATGACCTTGAATGAACATTCCTTTTTTGATTGCTGTTTCAACTATTTTAGTCATTCTATCACTTTGATTAATAACTCCCACAAAATCCATAACTTCACCAAGACCTAAAATTCTAGGTAGATCTAACATTTTTTCTATTTCAATATCATCAAATTCAGCTCCAGCATTTTCAAGACCAACAACAGAAGGAACACATGATGGAATTAGATAGTATTGATTCATAGGTACGTCTTTTGAATTTTCAATCATATATGTAACACCATCGACACCTAATACATTTGCAATTTCATGTGGATCAGCAATTATAGTTGTTGTTCCCTTTGGTAAAATTGCTCTTGCAAAGTTTACTGGTGTCAAATGACTACTCTCAACATGAACGTGAGAATCAATAAAACCAGGAGATACAAATTTTCCATCAATATCAATTATATTTTTTCCTAAAGTAATAGTGTCTAAGTTACACTCAACAACATTAGCAATGTATTTATCGTAAATATATATGTTAGCTTTATATATCTCTCCTGAAAAAACATTTATTAAACTTCCATTTTTTAGAACTGTATCAGCTTCTCTTTTTCCTAAAGCAACTTCAACTAGTTCTTTTCTTTTTTGTAAATTCATAAAATCCTCCTTTAAAAATAAAAAAGTCTTTTCTCTATTTAGAGAAAAGACTAGAATAAATTAAATGAAAATACAAAAAAAGGTATTTCAAATGATATATTTGTCTTTCCTCATAGTGACCTATTTACGGTAAGTCGTAGAAACGTTCGTCCATATTACGAATATATATGAGAAAAATTTATTTTATTTATTGAATTCATAATATCATTTTTTTAAATATTTGTAAATTATTTTATATTATCTTCTTTTTACTTATATCTTTACAAAAAAACAATAAATGTTATAATTAAGTGCAAATTTACAATAAAGGGGGACAAAATGAAAAGTATTAAAGCCAATAAACAGAAAAAAGATTTTTTGATGAAGTGGTTAGATCGAATAGAAAAGGTTGGAAATTCATTACCACATCCAGCTACGATTTTCTTTATTTTGACTATAATTGTAGCACTAATTTCTATGATTGCATCTCAATCTGGAGTTCAAGTAACATATGAAATCTATGATGCACAACAGAAAAAGATGGTTGAATCAACGGTAAAAGCAGTAAATATTTTAAGTGTAAATGGAATAAGAACTATGATTCCAAAAATTGTTAGTAATTTTACGGGATTTTTTGCTTTGGGAACAGTTTTTACGGTGATGTTAGGAGTTGGTGTTGCTGAAGGGACAGGGTTATTAAGTACTCTTCTTAGAAAAGCTGCGCATTCTACACATAGTAAATCTTTAGCATATGTTGTAGTATTTTTAGGAATAATTTCAAATATTGCTTCTTCAGCTGGTTATGTAGTGTTAGTGCCATTAGGTGCAGTTCTTTTTATGAGTTTCAAAAGACACCCAATTGCAGGACTTGCAGCAACATTTGCTGGAGTATCTGGAGG
>JBOFRT010000165.1:0-6342 GCA_051651165.1 Cetobacterium sp. | reverse complement strand
AAAAGTCCCGGTGTCCAAGTACTTCCACCACCTGCAATCGTTATTGTAAACTCTTTTTTATTCATAAATCTCACCCCTCTAATTTGTATAGTTGTATATACAACTAATATATAATAAAAATTTAGAGTTGTCAATTTTTAATTATCTTTTAATTTAAGGACTATTAAAAATTAGCTATAAAAAATTTACATAAAAATATAAATTAATGAGGCTGACCTTATTGGTCAGCCTCATTTTATTCTGAAACTATAAAATTCTTAAAATCTACAAATACATCATCTTTTGAAGCCCACGTTTCATCCGAACCACCGAAAAATGTAGAGAAAAATAACCCCTCTATCTTTAATTTTTCACTCACTCTGAAACTTAGATTTTCAATGGTAGCTACTTTTCTTTTATCTAAAAAAACTTCAATTATTCCATCATTTTTACCTGGAGTATTTAATTTAATAATTTGAGTCAATTTATGCCATTTCCCTTTCTCAAATTTCCAATTACCTAAATCAGTCCCATGCATTTCACTTGTTGGAAGGTAAGCATAAATAACTCCTTTTCCTTCTCGCCTCCACATATATCTAGTACTAAACCCACTATCTTCAGTTGGTATTCTTTTTCCACTAGCATTTCTATCTCCACCATATAATCCAGGAAGCTTTCCTCCTTTTACAAAGTCAAAATTATCAGAAAATCTTATATCATAAGTTAATTCTAATTTATCTTTACCTTCAATATCCATATTTGTATAAAATTGAGCTCCTCCTAGAGGTTTTTCAAATTTTTTAGAATAATTTGAACTCACACTACCCTTTGGATATTTTACTCTAAAAAATAACTCGCCATTTTCATTTTCAATAGATAAGTTTTCTTTGGTACCAAAAGTTTTATCGGGCATTACTTTCCAAGTTTCTTTCCAAGCTTTTGTTATTTGGGGCTCCCAAATAGTTTTAGAAAAAACACTTCCAAATGTAACTAAATACATTAAAAGTATCACTTTTTTCATAATCAATCTCCCTTAGAATGATTTTCTTAAACCAAGTTTATAAAACATTCTATCTTTATCATCTGATTTCTTTCCTGAATAAGCTACATTTTTAGCTGATTGCCAATAAACCTCTCCTACTAAAGTTAAAGTTGTATCAAATTTATAACTAAAAGTTGTTCCAACTCTAGTCTCATCTTTATCTCTTTTTAATCCATGATTGCTTCCTTTTACTAAATTTGACTCTTTTCCCTCTTCTTCATAGTATAAGTCTTGTCTTACAAATGGATTAATCGCTAATTTATCTGTCGCCTTCCAATTATATCCTACTCTCATTTGCCAACGTATATATTCTGAGGTATGCTCTAGATACTTATATTCGTTATAAATTGAAGCCCATAGCATGTCCTTATTAGGAAGTGTATGTCTAATTCCCAGCAGCTGAATCTCTTGATACCAGTCACCATAATAGTTATTGCTTCCTAAATTTTTACTATTATATCCTGAATCTTTTCTAGATTGTTGCTTTGTTTCATTAAATAATGGCCCTGTGAATCCACTTAAATATAGATTTGTTGTATCACTTAACTTATATGTCATATCTGGATAAAATCTTAAACCTAAACTTCTCTTAGCTTGATTACTAGGACTATTATCATTTATAGCCCATTGTTCATATCTAAAACCAGCTTTAGGATTCAAAGAAAAATTTCTATTTTTATAACTATATCCACTGGCAAATAACTCAAATCTATCTCTTTGAGTTTTAAATCTTGCATTTGTTCCTTCAGCTCTTTCTTTCCCATATTGATCTTGGTACATGTACTTAAAATCTAATTTTAATTTTGACCCTTCTATCGGATTAAAGCTTCCACTAACATAAGGCATAAATACATCACTTCTGTTATAGTTATTTGTTCCCTTGTCATCATATTGCTCATTTTCGAAACCAATTTCAATTGTAGCTGCAAAACTACTTATAGATAAAATACTTGCTAATAATAAAATAATTTTTTTTGACATTTAACTTCCCCCATTTTTTATTTTTTATTAACTCTATCGTGTGCTGATTGAAAAGCATCTAACACTTTATTCAATCCAAGTTTTTCAAGATTTTTTGTATATCCATCCCACTCTTTATCAATATCCATACCTTTTAAAACCCAGTTTTGAACAGATTCTGTTATATAAGTAGAAATTGTTGGCCAATATGTATCGTAAACCTTTTTTTCTTCTTCGTTCATGGCTGGTGGTAAATATTCAGGAATAATATATCCATTTTCAATATACATATTTACTCCCTTCATGGCTAACTCATCTGTCCATTGCTTTTCATATTCATAATTTTGACGATATCCTATTGGAACTTGAGCTCCTATTTCATATAATTGATTATTAACTGGCTTATTTCCTTTTAAAATTTCCTCTTTAAAAATAGGCTTTCCATCAACTAAATCATACTGAATTCCCTCTATTCCAAAATTAGCTAAATCTCTTCCTACACCATCAAAAAAGAAATCAAAATATTTTATAGTTTCCACAGGATAAGAATTAGATGTTGTTATAGCCCATCCATCAGGTTTAAGAAGTGTTCTTGAATGTTCTTCAATCCTCTTTCCATCTGTTCCAAGCGGAGGAGCCATTGGTTGAAGATTAATTCCCGGATTTTGATTAGCCAACGTTCTATTTAATGTTGCAGTACTAGCAAACCAATCCCTTGTCATCCCTCCTGTATTATTTCCAAATAATATTTCTCTAGATTTACTTCCTCTAGTAAAAACTTCGGGATCAATTAATTTTTCTTGATACCATTTAGTTATATTTTTCATTCCTTCTTTAAACTCTGGTTCAGTCCATCCATGTCTAACTTTACCATCTTTTTCATAAAATGATAAGTATGAATCAGTTCCTGCTGTTCTTCCTCCCCAAAGAGTTACTAATCTAATCATTTCTTGCCAATGTCTAAAAATTAAAGGTATTTCATCTTTTATACCATTCCCATTAGGATCATTATCTCTAAAAGCTTTTAAAACATCATATAATTCCTCTGTATTATCTGGTGTTTTTAAATTCAATTTATCTAACCAATCTTGCCTTATCCAGTAACCTCTTCCAGCAATTCCGTCTGCTGCATAGGGGATATAATATATATTTCCATCTGCTGCAGTTATAACTTTTTGGGCACTAGGATTTTCATTTAAAAATTTCTTTATATTAGGAGCATGTTTATCTATTAAATCATTTAAAGGAACAAAAGCACCTTCCATACCATATTTCATAAATTCATCTCTTAAACTATTTCCACCTACAACATCTGGTAAATCTCCAGATGCTAACATTAAATAAAATAATTCCATTGTGTTAGTTCCCGTTTTAGGAGCAACTCCTTTTAGCTTTATATTTGTTAGTTCGGTTGCTTTCTTAGGTACAAGTCTATTTTCGTCATAAGCATCTCTATTCCAATAGTGCATATGTATTTTAAGCTCTATCGGATTTTTACTAATTTTAGTTTCAGCAAAAATATTTTGAGTTCTAAATCCTGATAATAATAGAAAACTTAAAGTTGATAAAATTTTAATTTTATTTTTCATTTCTCCTCCTGTTAGCTTTAATCTTTATCTTAGAGAAAATATACATCACCAGCTAATAAATGTCTATATTCAATAATTAATGTATTTTTTTTAATCTTTAATATCGAAATTTAAATTATTTTTTATAGAAATAATCAAAAAACTATATATTTCTATTCCATTTTAAGTAATTTATATTTTCAGAATCAAGTTTCCACAATTCATCAATAACAGTTATGTAACTTTTATCATTATATTTTTGTAAAGCAATTAATAGGATTCCAGCAAAAGATCTATAATCAACTTTTTCATTTTTCTTTATCCACTCTTCAGAATTCTGTTTATATTTCACTATAAAGTCTACTACTTTTTTCAAAGAAGCTTTGTTAGCTATAAATTCCCAAAAGCCAACCTCTTCAAATCTATCACTATATAGAGCAAGAGAAATTAGAGCTTCTAAATCAAAAATACTATAATGAAGTGGACGAGTTCTTTCTAATTCATGAAAATTTTGGCTCTTACTACCTATATTTGAAGCTAATCTTTTATATTGAGCTTTTTTTAGTGTTTGTTTAGCAAACTCGTAATCTCCAGTATAAAAATAACTTAAAGAAAGTACTTCTGTGATTCTTGCTATTTTTGACAATTTAGGTAAATCCGATTCTGTCTTTGATTCTGGGTTTACTTGTTCATCTTTTTGTATATAAGGTAATCCTGTTTTTGAATCTTGATTTGGTTACCAATATGGACCAAAACTTAAATAATCATGTTTATTATCACTACTAGGTAAAACTTTTTTGGTTATTACTACTAATTCTTTTTCCTTCATAGCTTCTTCAGCATCTAATATAAGTTTAGTAAAAGCAAGCATAATAAAAGGATCCTTTTTTTCAATTTTTAATTTTATTTTATTCAGACTATCTTTATTTAATAAAATAAAATTATCTTGGGCCATCCCCAAAGTACTTACAATAAAAAATAATTTGATAATAAAGAAAAGCTTATTCATTAGTTTAGCTCCTTTTTTATTTTTTAAACAATACAATATAATCATTTTGAGTATTGAATAGTATTTCAATATCAGTTATATTACATATTTTTTTTAATTCGTCGAATCTTATATCTGAAAATATATTTTCTTTGGACATTTCACTTAAAATAGGTGATATTTTCTTAATTCTTAAGTCATCATTATAAAAATCCAAATCCTCTTTATTTTCCCAAGTATTTAAATCTTCCATTTTATCAAGCATAAAAGTAGTAGTTTTTTTTAAAATATTTTGAATATTAAGTAAACTTTTAGGTTGGAGGGTTTCAATATTTCGATAACTAATAAAAATAGCTTCCAAATTAAAAATAAAATAATGCCAAGCTTTTTTTCTTTTAATTTCATGAGGTTGATTCCCATTTCCTTCAAATTGGGCTTTAATCTTATTTATAAAAATATCTTTTCGACTTAATACTTTTTCATAATCGCCAGTAAATAAAGCGAACGTAGTCAGTTCCGCTTCATACCACGAACCATGGTTATTTAGTGCTTCTTCCTCTTCTTTCCCATTAGAACTATGTTCCATCCAAAAAATAAATTCTTTAAACCATTCTTTTATTTTTTTCAAAATACCAAATTCAATTAAATCTTTATTTTCTAGAACGGTTATATAATCGATAACTTTTATTAAATGTCTAGCATCAATTAGTCCAATTCCTCTTCCGGTACAAACTCCTGGAATTGCCTGAGCATAATCCATATTAGGATTCATTCTTGTTTCTTTATCAACAAACCAAATTTTAAGGAGTTCATTTACCTTAGATAAATAAGAAAAATCTTCATAAATAAGATAAAGAGTTGTTAAAATCATAATATCATTACAAAAATTCTCTATTCTAATAGAATCAGTAGCAAATGTTTTAACATAGGGATTAGCTTTACAATCATCAATTATCCAAGGCATTCCATCAATTCCTGTTTTATTTGGCCAAGCGTAAATTCCAATACTGTAGTAATCGTGTTTATTTAAACTATGAGGTAAAAGCTCTTTTTCAACTACAGAGTATTTTAAAGTAGTTATTTTATCATCCATTTCTTTTTTTAAATTTAAAATTTGACTTTTAAGAACAAGATTAAAATTTAATTCATTTTTTATTCTTAATATTTCATTTAAATTATATTCACTTTTTTTAATCACTCATTTTCCTCCACTTTTTTAATTTAATCACATTTTATACACGTTAAATAGTTAATACGATAATGAAAAAGAGGATAATTCTATACATTATTCCTCTTTTTAGATTTATTAATTGAATTTTATTTTATAAAATCTTGCCTAATAGGTGTGAATATATCTATCAACTTTCCTTTTTCTAGGCAAATACATCCGTGTTCAACATTTGATTCCTTGTACAAAACATCACCAGCTTTAACAATTTTTTCTTTATCTCCAATTTTAAAAACAAACTCTCCTTCTAAAACGTATGTCATTTGCTCATGAATATGAGAATGTAAAATTCCAACTGCCTCCTTCTCAAAGCTAACTTCAACAGTCATTAAACTACCATTATGAGCTAAAATTTTTCTAGAAATACCATTTCCTAGATTTTCTGATTTTGATTCATCATAAAAAAAATAATTTTTAATTTTAATCACCTCTCCTAAAATTATCTAACTAACCATCCACCATCTATTGCTAGAATATGTCCATTTACATAATCTGCTGCCTTTGATGCTAAGAATATCGCTCCCCCTACAAGGTCTGAAGTTTGCCCCCATCTTCCTGCTGGTATTCTTCCTAATAT
>JBOFRT010000164.1:0-2549 GCA_051651165.1 Cetobacterium sp. | reverse complement strand
CCCAGCTGCGGCACACCAAAGGCCACATGCATCGCTTGTGCAATGGATAAGAGCAAACATTTATTAAATAAAGAGGAACTTGTAACACAAGGTGGATTCAAAATGGATATAATGGAATCTAACGCAATTGATATAGTAGGTTATAAGAATGGTAGAGCTGTTTGGGATAGAGCTTATTATGAGGATATTATAAAAGATATGAAAGAGATAGCTAAACATTATGGCTGGCAAGATATTATAAATTGGGGTTGGGATTTTAAAACTCTAAATGATCCTTATCATATTTCTGTAAAAGAACCAGGTGATGGAGGAATAAAATGATAATAGTTGATGAAGCTTTAAAAATAATTAATAAATTTATTCCTGATAAAGAAAATGTAAATCAAATAGAATTAGAATTTAAAAAGTTAGAAGTTGAAGATTTTAGTAATAAAAGAGGAACTAGTCTAGAAAAGGCAGTAAGTATGATTTTTCCTCTTATAGCATTTATATTTTGTGGTTTTCTTGTAAGTAATCTTTTAGGAATGTGGATAGGATTTATATTTAAAACTGAATCGCCTATATTTCCTATAGATGACAGGATGTATCAAATAATAATGGTTTATTTGACAGGATTCTTTGGAAATAGAAGTATTAAAAGTTGGAGGGGAGAAAAATAAAGGATATTTTTGAAAATTTACTTAGTTGTTTACAAAGTTTAATCTTCTGGCTTAGTGCTGGATTTATAGGTGCTATAGGTGGAATAGATGGAGATATAAGAGTTTTATTTACTCTAACTATCATAGATTGTATTACAGGATTTTTAAAAGCTATTAAAGAAAGAAACGTTTTATCTAAAAAAATGTATATAGGGTTTATTCTCAGAAAGCCAGCTATCTATTTAGCTATTATGACAATGAATCAATTAGATAAATCTAGTTTTTTAAACGATATAAATATTTCACTTAGAGTTTGTATGATTACTGGTTGTATTATTATGGAGTCTATTTCTATAATGGAAAATTTAACCAAACTAGGTATAAAATTTCCTGGTATTATAGAAAATATATTAGCAGTGAAAAAACAGAAGTTGGATGGAGAAAAGTAGTTTAAAAAAGCTTAGATTAAATAATTTTAAAATTATTATATTGATAAAAAAGTAACATTTGCTTTAATATTCAAATGTTACTTTTTTTATTAGTATAAATTGTATGTGATAAGTTTATTTTTTATATAATTTTTAGAAACTTGTTCGAAGTATGAACGATAGTTATTTTCAATATTATTAATTTTTATTTCGATATTTTTAAGTTTTTTAAGAATAGATTCATTATCTAACTCTTTAAAATTATTTAGAATATCTTTAATATCTTTAGAAAGAGTACAGAAAATTTCTAGTTGTTCACAAAAAAAGGATTCTAAAAAAACTTCATCGTTATTGATTTTAGTTTTTCTAAGGTTTATAAGTGAAAAAAGGTTAGATATTTTGATAGCATACCTATAAAAATTGATATCCATTTTACTTACTAATTGGAAGAAAATATCTTTATCATAATTATAAAGATTTTCATCAAAGGTAGTTATAGATTCGTCGTCTAAATAATTTTTTAAGTACATTTCAGAGATTTCTTTTATAGTATCTGAATAATTGGAGACTAAAACAAAAAAAGAAAAAAGAGCTTCATTTTCACTATTGATTTTTGCATTCATTTCTTTAGAATTATTTTCTTTTATTTGCCACCAAATACCAACAAGAGCAAGTAAAGCACCAGTATATCCACCTAAAAAGCTAAGCCAACCATCAATACTTCCAATTGTAGAACCAGGCATATAGAAAACTATGTTTTTTAAAAGTGAAACTAAAGTTAATGGAATTATAAAAATTAATAAACCACCATATATATATTTTTTTTTAGAACTAGATTTTTTATATAAAATCCATAAAAAACAAATTGTTAATAAAAACAAGAACAAAACGACTGAAATATGTTCGTCAATAAAAGTATTATTCATTTAAAAGTTTCTCCTTTTTATTTTTATTAAATTATATCATATTTATTTTCAAAATAAAAAGGTAGAAATTAATCTACCTCTTTTAATATTATTTGTGTACTACTCGTGTACTACTCGTGTACTACCATTATGTAATTTTATGTAAATTTATATAAGTTTAAATATCACAAACTGTTTAAAAATAAGGTTTGGTAAAGTTATGATAAGTTATAAACATGTATGGTGTACCTGACGAGAGTTGAACTCATGACCTACTCCTTAGGAGGGAGTTGCTCTATCCAACTGAGCTACAGATACACATTACGTTTTGAATGTAACATATAAAAAAACAAAAGTCAAGATAAAAAATAGTTATAAAAAAGAAGTTTTTTTACTTAGGAAAAAAACTTCTTTTTTAGTTTTTTCATATGCTTGACATTGGGTTTAATTATAAAGTATAATTAACAATATGTTTCATATAATTACAATTTTGGAGGGGTTTTATGAAAAGAGTTTCGGTTTTATTAGGAGCATTAGCTCTTACGACAATGGCATCAGCAGCACCAACAAAAATTGGA
>JBOFRT010000163.1:0-1426 GCA_051651165.1 Cetobacterium sp. | reverse complement strand
TAAATAATTTTAAAATAAAACTTGTTAATTTTAAAGATAAAACCAAAGAAGAAATAACTAATTATTTAGATAATTCAAAAGATATTATAGTCATTTATGAAATGAAATTGAAAGAAAATACTCATCAAAATCTTTGGGAGTTTGAAGTTTTATCTTATACTCAATTTAAATTATAATTTTTAGGAATTTGATTAAAATGAAAAAAGGTTAATCTTTTTAGATTAACCTTTTTTATTGAAATTTAAAAACTGAATAAAAATAAATGCTTGTGTAACTCTTAAATACTTTTATATTTTCACTTGGTACTGTGTTAATATTGTTATACTTTATTTTTTTTAGAAAATCAAATTTATTTTAAAAAATAAGATTTTTTTTGAATTAATAATCAATAACTGTTTGAAATATTCTAATTTTTTTAGTATAATTTTTTAGAATAATCACCCCCCAGAAGTGATATTCAAAGATGTATAAACATCCCCCTATAATTAAGACGAAAAGTAAAAGCTTATCGTCTTAATTTCTAAACTATAAAAGGTGTTGATTTTTTTATGTTAAAAGATACTTTAAAAATAATTATAATTGATTCTTTGCCCATTTTGGCTATTTTTTTAATTTTTAGAAAAATCTTTAATCTAACTAAAATACCAATTTTTTTATTGATAATTTTTAGTATGTTATTAACATCTTTGTATGAACTTCACAATGTACAAATTCGAATAAATAAAAGCTATTATAATTGTGACTATTTATTTAAATAAAAAGGCAGTAGAAATTTCTACTGCCTTTTTATTATTAAAAGTTTAAAATAAATTTTTATGAAGTTTTAGGGGGGTTCATAAAAATTTAAGAAAGTTAAATGAATCTAATTATTATAACATAAATTTAATATTTTTATATGTATTATTTTTTCATTTTTATTTAAAAAAAATGACATATATAAACATTTCAATTTTATATATTATTACAAATTTGAGATTATTACAATAATGGAGTTATTATTTGTAGATATCTCCTCTACTTCCAATATCAATAACTAAAATAACTAATTCATTATTAACTATTTTGAATAAAGCTCTATAACTTCCAATTCTAAGTCTTTTAATATCTTTAATGCCTTTTAAATTTTTTATATCATATAGTGATATCATTTTAGTATCTTTGGAAATCTCGGTAAAGGCTTCATAAAACTTTAAACCTACGATTCTATTTTCTTTCATGAACTTTATAGCCTTTTTGTCAAACTTAATCTTGTAAGATGTCATTTAAGCTCACCTCTAAAAACTCTGCTTGTGTTTCATCATAAGTTTTCATAAAGTTTACTATTTCTTTTTCTTCGTCTTTTTCAACAAATCCACAATTTTCATTAATAAACTTTAATAAATCCATTTCCTCTTGTTCTTTAATTTCTTTAATCAAAGTTTTTCTC
>JBOFRT010000162.1:0-4912 GCA_051651165.1 Cetobacterium sp. | reverse complement strand
TTGTGATTCTTAAATTATCGCTGATAAGAACGCCATCAGAGGTAACAATGTAGCAGTCGTGTTTATCTTTCGCGATATCAATTCCTACATAAATCATAATTCACCACCTTGGAAATATATTAAAAGTACTGTTTATTTTCCACTAAAGCTTTATACTGAATGTATCCTCGTCCTATATAAAACGTCAAGCGTTATCTAACTAATTAACAAATTAGTATAAAGCTGTGGTTATAGCCTATATTAAAATAGTCTAGTTAAACTAGCTGTAGGAGGAAATAATAATCCACAGCACTTTAGTAAATTATAACAAATAAGTTGATGAAGATTCTATATCTTCATTATACGAGGTGGAAAAATGGAAAAAAATTCTAAAATATATATAGCTGGTCATAGAGGTATGGTAGGATCAGCAATAGTAAGAAGATTAGAAGAAAATGGATATGCAAATATTATATATAGAACTTCAGCAGAGCTTGATTTAAGAAATCAAGCAGCTGTTGAAAAGTTTTTTGAAGAGGAAAAGCCGGAGTATGTATTCTTGGCAGCAGCAAAAGTTGGTGGGATTCATGCGAATAATACTTATCCTGCAGATTTTATTTATGATAATCTAATGATAGAAACAAATATTATAAATTCTTCTTATAAAAATAAAGTTAAAAAACTATTATTTTTAGGAAGTTCGTGTATATACCCTAAATTTGCAGAGCAACCAATAAAAGAGGAATATTTATTAACTGGTTCTTTAGAACAAACAAATGAAGCTTATGCGATAGCAAAAATAACAGGAATAGAGTTATGTAAGTTTTATAGAAGACAGCATGGATGCGATTTTATATCAGCAATGCCAACAAATTTATATGGGATAAATGACAACTTTAATTTAGAAACATCTCATGTAATGCCAGCACTTATTAGAAAATTTCACGAAGCTAAAATAAATAACTCTAAAGAAGTAGTGATGTGGGGAACTGGAAAACCAAGAAGAGAATTTATGTATGTAGATGATTTAGCAGATTCATTAATTCATCTAATGTTAAATTATTCTAATGAAATTCATGTAAATCTAGGTACAGGAGAAGATATTGAGATTGGAGAATTAGCTAACCTAATCAAGAAAATAGTTGGCTATGAAGGAGAAATAGTAAATGATTTATCTAAGCTAGATGGAACTCCTAAAAAGCTACTTGATGTAACAAGATTAAATTCAATAGGATTTAAATATAAAGTTGAGTTAAAAGAAGGAATCCAAAGGGTATATGAATGGTTTTTAAAGACTCAGGATGTGAAAAAATGATTTATGCAGTTAATTATTCTGATTTAAATTTTAAAGCTAAACAAAAATTAAATACTAACAGTGCTCTTAAAAATGGATTTAAAAAAGTTTTTGAATATGGTCCAGAAGATTTAGATTTAGATTTTAAAAAGAAAAATGAAGTGATTTTAAAAGAAAAAAGAGGTGGAGGATATTGGATTTGGAAGCCTTATATAATTTTAAAATCTTTAGAAAAAATATCAGAAGGAGATTATTTATTTTATTGTGATTCAGGAGCTGTTTTTTTGAAAAATCCTATGGAATTAATTGATTATATGGAGAAAAATAAATTAGACATACTTCCTTTTGAATTGCCATTATTAGAAAAACAATGGACAAAAAGAGAAATTTTTGAAATATTAGATTGTAAGACTAAAAAATATATGAACAGTAATCAAATTTTAGCAACATATTTTATTTTAAAAAAAACAGATTTTACAGTAAAATTTTTCAAAGAATTTTTAGATAAAGTTCAAGATGAAAAATTAGTTACAGACATAAAATATATGACACAATATAAAGAATTTATAGACCATAGACATGATCAATCTATTTTTAGTTTATTATGTAAAAAATATGAAATAATTCCATTTGTAGAGCCTACACAATATGGAGATTATCCATGGTTATATAATCAACATAAAAAATTTATTTTTATTGAAAGTAATGTAAATAGAATCCATTCTAAGAAAATTATATTATCATTAAGGAAGTCTAGTTTAATTAGAATGAAAATAAGAATTTTCATTCTTGATATTTTTGGAGAAAGTATTTTTAACAACTTAAGACAATTTAAGGAAATTTTAAAATGAAAATAAGAAATAAATTTTTAGAAGAAATATTATTTAATTATATATCAAAAGCTTTTTTAATGGGAGTAGGATTTATATTAATTCCATTAGTAATTAGATATTTAGGAAGTGAAAAATATGGTATTTGGGTAACTGTAATGACGCTAATTTCTTGGGCACAAATAAGTGATTTTGGGATAGGAAATGGACTCAGAAACAAAATAACAGAAAATTATGCAAATAAAAATATTGAGAATTTGAAAAAATATGTTTCAACAGCTTATATAACTTTAACGGGGATATCAGTATTAATATTTTTTTTAGGAATATTAATTTTTTATATTTTAAATTTTCAAAATGTATTTAATACTAATATAAGTGAAGTAGAAATTAAAATATGTTTAATAATAACATTGTTTAGTTTTTCATTTAACTTTATATTAGGATTAAGTAAAAATATAGCAAATGCTATTCATAAAAGTTATTTAGTAGGATTTAGTCAAGTTTTTTATTCGATTTTACTGATAATAATGATTTTATTATTATTTAAAATACAAGTAAAAGAAAAATTAATTAGTATATCCTTAATATATTTTATTTCTACGACAATTGCTAATATTGTTTTAAGTATAAAAATATTTCAAGAAAAATATTTTCAACCTAAACTTATAAATTTTGATAAAAATTTAGTAGGTGAAATTTTAGGAGTAGGAATAAAATTTTTTATAATCCAAGTTAGCCTTTTAATATTATTTTCAACAGATTCTATAATAATTACAAAACTTTTGGGGCCAGAGCAAGTAACTAAATATAGTTTAATTGAAAAAATATTTGGCACAATAGTTAATTTGTATTCAATATTATTAGTTGGATTGTGGTCAAAAGTAAGTAAAATAGAAACTCAAGGAAAACTAAAATCTATAAATAAACTCATATTTAAATTTAAGCTAACTTTGATTCCAGTTTTTTTAGTAACAGTAGTAATTTCTCTTTTTTTTAATAAGATTATATTTATTTGGACAAAAGAAAATATTTATTATGAATTTTATATAAGACTTATATTTTTTATTTATACAATGTTAATGGTTTGGTCTGGAATTAGCTTAAATATAGTCAATGGATTAGGAAAACTAAAGTTACAGATGTGGTTATACATTATAGCAGCTATTTTAAATATTCCTCTTTCGATATATTTTATAAAATATCTAAATTTAGGAATTATGGGAGCAAAGTTAGCGACTTTAATTTGTCTTTTGCCAATAGGAATTTTAATACCATATCAAGTGAAAAAAATTTTAAATAATTAAAAAAATTCAAGAAAATATCTAAAGTGTTAGTATTTAAAAAGTATACAGAAAGAAAAATATAAAGATTATATCAGTTTCTATTGGGTGAAATGATATAGTAAATTTTACTACTTTGTCGGAAGATTTTTCCTCTAATGAAACTGGAAATATTATTAAATATAATGAGTTAAAAAAATAGGAGTTTTTATGTATGAAGTTTGGTATGTATCTTGTAATGGCTTTGGTCATATAACAAGGTATATTGCTCAAAGAGAAAGAAAATTAGAATCAGATAAGAGTTATAAATATATAATTATTTGTGAAGAAAATCAAATAAATTTTGTAAAACTTTATTTAAAAGAGTTTTTAGGTAGGATTAATAAATAAAATTAATAGTTTAGAAGTTGATAAAAAGAAATTAGATTCTAAATTAAAAATATTTATAAAATCTTGGGATAATTTATTAAAAAAAGAGATAGAATTTTTAAAAAATTATGAAATAGGAGATATAGCTAGTAAAAAGTTAAATAAAAAAGTAAATCTAATTACTAATTTTACTTGGTATCAACAATATAAGCATTTGAAATTAGATAATTATAATGTTAAAAATATTTAGAGCTAGATAAAATGATAGATAATTTATATATTTATCCATTAAATTTAGATTTTTCATATATAAACCCTAAAATAATAAAGATGGAGTTTATTTATAGAAAAATAGATAATAAAAAAATTCAAAGTATAAAAGAAAAATATGGTAAATCTATTTTTATATCTTGTGGTAAATCAGCTCAAATTGAAAGGATAGTTGTAAAAAAATTTAAAGGTACAATTTTTACAACAAGTGGAGTAGATGTAGAAAATAAAGATGGAATAGTTGTAGAATTACTAGTAGATGTACTAGATACTCAAAATTATATAGGAGCATCAGAATTTGTTGTATCAAAGGCTGGATGGGGAACAGTTGCTGAATGTATATGTAATAAAACAAGAATGATTTTATTAGAAAGAGATAGAGTACTAGAAGATATCCATATAATAAATGAATTGGAAAAAATATTAAATACAAAATCTATAAAAATAGAAGAATTGAAATATTTAGACTATTTAAAATTGTAGATCTGAGGAGATAAAAAATTATGAAAAAAGTAACTAAAGCAATTATACCTGCAGCGGGATTAGGAACTAGAGTTTTACCTGCAACAAAAGCACAACCTAAGGAGATGGTGCGACACGTTGCATAGTGAAAAGCTATGCCACATCTAGAGTTTAGTGCTAAACTCTAGATGGAGAACTATATAACTGAGAGGTGGAACGAAGGAGTAACGTCCTGAAACGCCTCCCCTAATACTCCGATATGCGATTAAATTCTAACTAAATTTAATGGTGTAAAGCTCGGTGAAGTCGGCTGAGAACTACTCCTAACATGTTATGATGAGGAAATGCGAACCAGAGGTGGTCGAGGTAGTGATAGGTCGGGGGTCGAATCTATACGGTGAGAATGCACAGTGGTGCTGACAAAG
>JBOFRT010000161.1:0-1124 GCA_051651165.1 Cetobacterium sp. | reverse complement strand
CTCCATCAAAATATTTAAATCTGTATCTAGATTCATTTAACCCTCTATAATATTCATTTAATGTTTTGTAATAATCATCAAGAATTTTTTTACTTTCACCGATGCTTCCAACTCTTAAATCAACTCTATAGCTTATTGGAGTATATTCTAAAGTCTCACCACTTTTAGCTAAAAATTCTTTTTTGCTCTCTATCTCTTTCGGAATAATTCCCATTATCTTAAACTCTTCACGGAATTCATCTAAAGATAGATTATTTTTTTCTCTTATATTGTTCTCTCTATAAACTTTTTCTAAAACATTATTCACTAAAAGACTTTCTTGGTTATAATTCTCACCTACACTTAAAATTACCGAGGCCTTTTTAGAGACATTTCTTTCATAAAAAGCTCCTCCTAAAGACAATATTATTACTAAAAATGTTGTTAAAAATATTGTTTTTTTCTCTTTTACAAGAATTGCTAATAACTCCATTAAATCTATCTCGTCATCTTGTCTAATCTCAGTAGAAACTGCGTGTTTCATCTTTCCTCCCCTTTTTCTCTTTTTAAAATATTATTAAAAATTTAAATTTTATTTTTAAGTTTTTTAATAATATTTTAACCTTATTTTTTGCTATATTAGTATAGCATATTTTTAACCTCTCTTAAAGTAGAAGTTTTTTTATTTTTATTTTTATTTTCTTCAAAAGTGTTTGCTTTTCATGTTATTTTAAATAAAAATAAAACAGGGTCTAGAAAATTTCTAGACCCTACTTTTAATTTATATTTATTTGTGAATGAGAGGTAACTTGGGGGATAGCCATCCTCTCAACTTTACTGCCTATACTTCTTAAAACGAGGGTATTATTTCCTGTTACCAGCACTCCAATAAGTGTTAATACAGTGTAGATTATTTTTATGGTTTTTATCATAGGCCTATGCCTCTGGTGCAGTTTCCACAAAGTAGTTAAAAGCCATTAACTCTGCTTTTTGAACATCTATTCTATCTAGGGAACTCTGTCCTGTTCTTATCTCTTTTTCAATTGCATCTCTCCACGCAGAAAAAGATCCATATGGATTATTATCTGGTAATGGTTCTCCATCAGTTTGCATCTGCTCAATTTTAGAAAGTGTTGCCTTGTCAT
>JBOFRT010000160.1:0-2020 GCA_051651165.1 Cetobacterium sp. | reverse complement strand
TTTAATACATCCCTCTCCCATATAAGAAATTGATGGCATGAAAAAAGCATATGACATAATAGCCTCCTAATAAATGTATTTTTTAGTGTACACCAATAATAACTCTTTTTGTACTATAAATCAATACTTTTTTTATTTTTATTATTTTGAATTAGTATTCAAGCTAATTTTTTCACTCTATCCAAATTTTATCTTTTACCTGAAACCACTTTTCTAAAACTGGTTTTTTCAAATTATTATATATTGGATTTATAACTACCATAGGTTCATCCTTAGCAGATATCCCCTCAATTCTTAGATATTCTCCATCTTTAATCTCATTAAAGATATTAATCTCTTGTCCTACAATCATGTTTATAACCTTACTATTTTTTATAACTCTCCAAATTAAAGTTTGTGAAGTTGTTATCTTTATGCTGATTTCACCCTTAACTTCATCTCCAGGATATACTACTTGCCCATTATTTTCCATTCTAAGTTTTATCTCTCCAATTCTTGAAATATATGTTCTTCCTTTCTTCATATTTTCTAAAATATTTTTAGTTTCATATTTATCAAGTCTTACATAGTTTAAGGGGTCTCCCAAAATCTCTCCATGATTATCACTTCCACCTACTGCAAATATTTTATAACCATCATTCCATAACATATCCAATGCCTCTAATGCTTTTTTATCATAATATGGATTATTATTTTCTCTTGTTGGAGAATTTATTACCTCTATAAAATCCAAATCTTTTAAATCAATATTATAAAACAATCCTAAAAACATTCTTGATGTATTATGAAAGGGATGATTTAATGATACATATCCACCTTGCTTTTTAACCTCTTGAAATATTTTTGTTAATGACTTTTCTTTTGTTTCTCCTTCCTCTATATGGTTATAATAATCTATTAGCTTTTTTAAACCAAAAAGATTAAAATGTCCTAAATTATCTAATGTTAACTCTGTTGACGGTATTACTGGAATGTCTATATCTGGATATTTTGTTAAAACGCTATTGTGTTCTGTTGGAAATATGAAATCAATCTCTTTTTTAATTAATTCTTTTTTTATATCTCTTAATGACATACTCCCATCAGATATATTTGTATGATTGTGAAGCTCTCCTGCATACCACTCTTTAGTGTCCAAATAAGACTCTTTTAAAGTTATCTTTTTCATATTTTCTTTTTTTATTAAATTTCCATTTTCAATTTTTATCTCTAGCTCAAATTCATCATCCACACTATAGTTCTTTAACAGTTTTAATTTCCATTCTCCTTCTGGTAACTCTCCTGGAATACAGCAATTTGAAGTACTTTCCCAGTGCGTTGTTAAATAATATTTCTTCTTAGTAGTTTTAAAAGATGTTAAAATTCTAGTTCTTCCTTCACTATCTTCTAAAGATATAATTATATGCTCAAAAGGTCCTTTATTTAAATTCAAAGAGATTCTATTAATCTCATTCGATACCATAAATTTATACTCTAATTTTTCAATTTTTTTATTATTATTAAAACTTCCCTTAAATATCATCTTTAATCTCCTCCCTAATATTATATAAATATATCCATTTTATCAAAAATATGTTAAAGCAAAATTAAGTTATAGTAAATTTAATGTTAATAAGATTTTTTTATCTCAAAAAAAAGATTTACAAACCTTTTTTTGTATATTTATGTAGAATATATTGATTTATTAATAAATATATAGTATATATTTTATTAAGGGAGTTATAATTGGGGGTGTTTTTATGAATTTAAAAAGTCTTTTAATTAAAGATTTAATGAAACAAAAAGAGGAAAAAACAAAAAGCTTAAAAGAAAATTTACATTTAGAAAGCTTAAGATTACAAAAAAAATAAAAAAAATTTTAATCTACAAATAACCAAGTAGCCATGGAAATCGTAGTCAAACACTTTAGTTGACCCACGGTTTCCTTTTATTTTATTGGTTTTTATGCTATAATAACTATGTGATATTTTTTACAAGAGGTGAGGTTTATTGAAGTTAATATTTAAATTTGTTGCGCTAT
>JBOFRT010000159.1:0-1269 GCA_051651165.1 Cetobacterium sp. | reverse complement strand
ACTTTTTTAAATCTACAACAATTTTCTTAGGAAGCGACATTATCTTTGATTTGAAGTTAAAGAGCATTGTTGATACCGCTTCTGTTGCTTCCTCCATTGAAATATACTCTCCCTCAATTATTTTTAGTCTAGCTTTATTCAAATCGACCTTACTTTGCTTATACTCTTTCTCTGCTTCAAGTAAAATATCCTTAGTATCAAGATTTTTTACTTTTGAAACATAAATTTCAATTACTTGAATTAGATCGTAAACTCCAGGTGATACTTTAGCATCCTTATAATTTTCTCTAATTGTCCTCTCTGATATTTTAAATAATCTTGATATCTGATTTTCTGTAGCTTCAATTTTCATATATATCTCCTATTTTCTGATTCTTTTGGCCTTATATATCTAAAAAAAATTTTGGCAACTGACTTTAAAATTTTTTGAAACTCGGGAACTTTCGGGCGTCTCGCCCACCCGCAAGCTCTCACAATTCCCCTGAGAGGACCCATGATTTAATATTTTAATTTAATACTATTATCATCACTATTACTTAATAGTTGCTTCTTAAAGGCTTCATACTTTGCTAATTTAATCTTATAGTCTATTTCTTCCTCTGGATTCATTATTGAATACAACTCTTTAGCAAACTCATAGTTCTCTCTATGAGCTGTTATCCTATTCTTTAAGGCCTCTTCTTTTGCTTTAGTTGTTGGTCTTTCCTTCTTTCTCTCTAACTCAATTAAGTATGCTAGAGTTGATTTATGGAGATTCTTATAATGTCCTTTTACTTCTTCTCTTTCGGTTATGTGATTCTCTATATCTTTTTCTACTTCTTTGATATAAAGTATTGAGGCATTAATTCCCTTTTCCCATTTCTCTTTACTAGATAAATTTCTTAATGTGCCATAAGATAATTTATATTCATAAGCCAATTCTTTTAGATCTTCTCCATACTCAAATCTTTTTCTTATTTCTTTCTTTATTGCATTAGAAACCTTATTTATCATTCCTATGACACACCTCCTATGAAAAGAATAAGTTAAGTAATAAAAATGTCATTTATGTTGCCTATTAGTTAATAAGGAAAAATAGACTAAGCTACTTAAGATATTTCTAGTCATAACCTCTCTATTTTCAAACTCTTTCATGCTATTTTTACTCTCTATAAACTTAACCACTAATTGAAATCAATGGTTAAAAATAAATTCCATCAAATAATTTAACTTTTCTAAATTATTATGATTGGAAAAACTTTTAGTTATTGTTTTGGTTTCTCTTGTTTT
>JBOFRT010000158.1:0-5067 GCA_051651165.1 Cetobacterium sp. | reverse complement strand
AGTTATAAATTCTGTTGAAAACTCTTGGGAAGATATATTAATTTTATTTAATACGCGAAAAATTAGAATGATACCAATGGTTAAAACTAAAAATAGAGAAAAAAATTATATATTTTCTAGAAACTTAAGAGAAGTTACTCTATATGAAATTCAAAAAAGAAATAAAAGTATAAGTGATTCTAAATATTTAGTGGGAGTTATAAAAAATAGCCTTGAAGAGGATTATGCGAAAAGATATTTTAATAAAAATAGTATAAAAGTCTTTAATAACTATGACTTACTAATTAAAGGTTTAGAAGATGAAAGTATAAAAAGTGCTTATACATTGAATAGTAATAACTTAATAACTGACTATAGTATTGTAGAAAAAGAAAAATTTTTAATGAGATTCGCATTTCATAAAGATGATGTTATTTTAAGAGATATTATAGATGAAGAGATTAAATTTATAGATGATTTAGATACATTGATGGAAGAAGGAATTGAAAATAAAAAAGATATTTTATACGAAGAAAGATTAAGTAGAAAAGAACAAATAATTAAGAAAAATATTTTTATAATAATACTTTTATTTTTAATTATAATGGCAGTATTAAAAATTTATTATCAAATTCAAAGATCAAAAAAATTATTAGTTGACAATTTAACAAATTTTCCAAATTACTTTAAATATTTAGATGAAATAGACAAATATAATTTAAAAAATGGTTATGGAATAAAAATAAAATTAAATATGTTGAAAAATATAAATCAATCTTTAGGATGGAAAATAGGAAATGATATAATTATTGAAATTTCAGAGTTAATTTTATTGTGCCTTAATCAATATAAAAAAAAATATAGTGTTTATAAAATTTCTGACGACAAATTTTATATTTTTATTGAATTAGAAAATATTGATTTATTAATAAATGATATAAAAAATAAAATATTATCTTTAAAATTAGATGAAAAATGTGATAGAAAAAGTCAGATAAGAATTAATCTTTTAAAAAAAGATAAAGGAGATAAAACTAAAAAAATCTTTGAATACTTGGAAATTGTAACTAATAATGATGAAAATGATACCGAAGTTTTAATTATGGAAATAAATGATGAAATGATAAAAAAAATTGAAAGAAAGAATAAAATTAAATCTTTAATAGTTAATAAAAAATTTGAGGGAATATATCCAGTTTTTCAACCAAAAATAGATTTAAAAACTAATAAAATAATTGGGGCAGAAACTCTTGCAAGATGGGAAACAAAAGAATTAGGATTTATTTCACCAGGAGAATTTGTTCCAATATTTGAAGAGATGGGAAAAATACATATAATAGATTACTTAATGGCGAAAGAAACATTAAAATTTATAAAAGTTAATAACTTAAAATTTAAAAAAATTAAAATTTCATTTAATACATCACTACAAACTTTTGAAAGAAAAGATTTTATTTTAACTATTAATAATTTATTAGAAAAGTATAATGTTACTGGAAATATGATAGAGATTGAATTAACTGAATCAATTTTAGCATTGAATTTGACTACCATAATTGAAAAAATAAAGATACTAAAAATAAAAAATATTCAAATTTCAATAGATGATTTTACAGCTGGAAATTCATCAGTAGCACTATTAACTATTTTACCAATTGATGTAATAAAATTTGATAAATCAATTTTAGATTTAGTAACTGAAAATAATAAATCTGCTCAAAATATATATTATAATTTGTCAAAAATGATAAAAGAGTTGAATTTAAAAATTGTTTCTGAAGGAATTGAAACAAAATATCAATTAGAATTTTTAAGAAAAAATAATATTGATATAGGTCAAGGATTTATTTTTAGTAAACCTTTAAAGAGAGATCAATTTTTAAAGTATATTGAAGAAGAAAGTATTCATTACTAGAAATTTATTATCTGATTGAGATGTAAAAGATTTCTAATAGTAATAATAATGATATTAACTTATAATAAAATTAATATCATTATTATAATATAGAGCTAAAAAATATTTAAAAATTCTAGCGAACTATACAACAATTTTATATAAAAATTGTTGTTTTTTTATTCTAAGTTTATTATAGAGGGTGAAGAAAATATGCACGAAACAACAATTAATATTTTAAAAATATTATATGAAACAAAAATTACAAAGCAAAATTTAGCACAAAATTTAAAATTGAAAGAGAATACAATTACAAAATCTGTAATGGAAATAAATAATTTTTTAGAATATTTAAAGCTAAATAAAATTTTAATTAAAGATAAAAAATTACAATTAGATCTTACAAAAAGACAATGGAATAAATTATTTAATAGTTTAAATAGTTTAACATTTGAAGAAAAAGTTGATTATTTATATATAAAATTTGTTTACTTTAAATTTCTTAACTTAGAGAAAGAAAGAATAATACTAAATATTTCAAGAAGTTCTATAGATCGATGTTTTTTTGTTGTAAAAAATTTATTAGAAAAAAATGGTTCTAAGTTTGGTTACAATAAAGAAAAAATGAATATCTTAATTGATTTATCGGAGTATAATAGAAAAATTTTTATTATAAAATTAACAAAACTTATAATCGAAGAAAATATATTAATCTCATCACAAAGAGAATTATTGAATAGTATGAAGCAGTTTGTAGTAAAAATGAGAATAACAAAATTAATAATTATATCTAAATGTTTAAAAATACCAGTAACGATAACTCAACTCTCTTTTTTATGTGCTTTGGATATTTATGCCAATTGCTTTAAAGATATAAAAAAAAGCCATTTAAAAATTGAAGAAACTGAAATATTAAAAAAAATAAAATTAGTAGTAAATTGTATTGGTTTTAGCTTTACTAAGGAATATAAAGAGTTTTTAATTTTTTATATATATAAGATTTCTTTAAATCAACACATTTACATAGAAGAAATTTATTCTAAAGCAAATACTATATCGAATAAAATTATGATTAAATTTGGGATTGATGATGAGATGTTTAAAAATAATTTTATAGAATATTTATATAGTGGGATTTTAAAAAAAGAAAATAATATTTTTAAAGTTAAGAATATTATTTTTTATGATAACGAGAAAAAATTTTTAGATATTTTAGATAATATTTTATCTGAGTGTGAAATTAGTTTGTATGTTTGTGATAAATATAGATTAATCTATCTACTAAAAAATAAAGTAATTGATATAAATATAAATAATATAAATAAAGTATTAATTTTACTTCAAGAGATAACACCATCAAGACAACTTACTTTAAAACAAGAATTAGAAAAATATTTTAAAAATATTGAATTTGATATTGAATATGATTTTTTGAATAATAGGAGTGTAAAAAATATAAAAAATTATGATTATGTTATTAATGATTCAAATATTAATTTAGAAATAGGAGATATTTTCGATAGAATAAATTTTGAATTAGAAACATTAATTATAGATAATTTAATAAGAGATATTCATAAAAGATATTTATAAAAGATAAGAAGATATTTATTATATAACTTAATTATAAGACAAAAAAAGCCGATGATTTATAAATCATCGGCTTTTTTTAAATGAACATCCATTTGAGGATAAGGGATATTAATATTATTTTTGTCTAAGGCACCTTTTATAGCATTTAAAGTTTCTTTATAAACAGTCCAGTAATGTTCATTTGAAATCCAGCCTTTCACTGCTATATTAATTGAACTATCAGCATAAGAATCGACATGACTATATACTTCAGGATCTTTTAATACTAACGGATTATTTCTTAAGATTTCTTCCAAAGATTCTCTAGCTATGGATAAATCTGAATCATAAGATACTCCAACAATCATTTTTAATCTTCTTGTAGATGTTTTTGTATAATTTATGACTTTTCCTGAAACGATTAAACCATTTGGAACAATAACTAAGTCATTGTTATGTGTACGTACTGTTGTTGAAAAAATATCAATATTATAGACATATCCCATTTCTCCAGCTATATTTACTTCATCATTTACTTTATAAGTTTTGAAAATTAAGATTATTATTCCGCCTGCAAAATTGGCAAGATTATCTTTAAGTGCTAATCCTACGCCTATTCCTAAAGTACCGAAAAAAGCTAATAAACTACTTTCTTTAACACCCATAATTAATAAACAAATTGTGATTAATAAAGCATGTAGTCCAATATATAAAACTGATTTTATAAAACTCTGAAGAGATTGATCTATTACATTTTCATTTTGAACTTTTTTATATAATGGAGATATTTTTTTTACTAATTTAATTGTAAAATAATATATTCCTATACAAAATAATAACTTTAATATGAAAAAAATAAATTCGACAGTTAAATTAACAAATATTTTTTTATTAATTATTTCATCTAAAACTTCAGATTTAAAATTGTTAACTTTATTATTCATTTAATCTCCTAATTTTTTAATATTAATATACTTTTTATTATATCAGATTTTATTTATTTATATATTTGAAAAGTTATCCAATAAAATATGTCATTTGTTTGCAACTATTCTTTTATTTAGATTTGTGATATAAATATGGTAGATTATTATTTTACTCCCCGGTAAGAATTAGGAGGATGCTATGAATAAAGATAAATTAAATGCTAAGCATATTATTGCTGGATTGTTTTTAATTGTATTATTAATTCTAGGATGTTTTTTATTTCCATGGAATATTTAATTACTTGAAATTAGCATTATTTCTATTTTTCAATCACTATTTTTTATTTTTAAAGGAGAAACGAAAGTTTCTCCTTTAATTTTATTATCACTCTTATTTTTTAGATTCGTGGAAAAGCTCACTTAAAGTAACTATATTTTGTAATTCACTAGGAATAATAATTTTTGTAGCTTGGCCATTTGCAACTTTTTCAAAAGCTTCCATTCCCTTAATCATAAGAACGCTTTTATCAGGAGCAGCTTCTTTAATAAGTCTAATAGCTTCAGCATTTGCCTTTTGAATACTAAGAATAGCTTCAGCTTCTCCTTCAGCCTCTCTAATAGCAGTTTCTTTTTTTGCCTCAGCTCTTAATATAGCAGCTTCTTTTTCTCCTTCAGCAACTAAAATAGCAGATGTTT
>JBOFRT010000157.1:0-12805 GCA_051651165.1 Cetobacterium sp. | reverse complement strand
TGAAAAACTTTGAACAATTAACAATAGAAGCTGCAGTTACAGGAAACTACGGGAAAGCACTTCAAGCGTTAACGATAAATCCATTAGTTACAAGTGGAGCAGTTGCAAAAACTATTTTAGATGAGATAATTAGAGAGAATTGGGATTACTTACCTAAGTTCCACAATGCAATAGATAGATATAAATATTAATTGAAAGAGTGGGTAACCACTCTTTTTTTGTTTAAAAAAAACTAAAATAGAACATTTTTAATGTAGGTATTTATTTTTTTATTGAAAAAATAATTGACAAACATACCTAATGATTGTATACTAAATTTAAAATCGTATACAATTATAACAATTGTTTAATATAATGAAGAGTACTAAGGAGTAAAAAATGTCGACAAAAAATAATACAGAGAACATATATGAAGAGTTAAAAGAAAAAATAATGAATTTAGAGTATAAGCCTGGTCAAATTATAACAGAGCAGGAGATAAGCACAAAGTATGGAGTTTCAAGAACTCCAAGTAGAGATATTTTAAGTAAGTTAAACTCAGCTGGTTTAATTGAAAGTGTTCCATTCAAATCAAGCTATGTTAGTTTATTAGATATGGATATAATAAAACAAAGTATCTATATGAGAATAGTGATAGAGTTACAAGTTATAAAAGATGTAATAGAGATTTTAGATGATAGATTTATAGCTCAGATGGAGTACAATTTAAAACTTCAAGAGTTACTATTAAAAAGAGAGTTTGAACCAAAAGAGTTCTATGAATTGGATTGTGAATTCCATAAAGCTTGGTTTGCAGCAACAAATAAACTATTTGTTTGGGAGCAAATAGAAAAAGCTCAGATTCATTATAAAAGATTCAAAATGCTAGATATTATTGGGGTTAGAAATTTTGATGCTATTTATGAGGATCATAAAATGTTAGTAGAAATAATAAAGGAAAAAAATGTTAAGAAGGTTGAAAAGGTTATAAAAGCTCACCTTAACAGTGGAATAAATAGATTACAAGAGTTAATAAATGGGGAATTTTCACACTATTTTACTGTGAGCTAAGTAAAAAATAAAAGTAAAAAAGTAATATCGGAGGAGAAAATGAAAAAAGTTATTAAATTAGGTCTTGGGGCAATTTTTTTTAGTTTTTTAATGGGGTGTTCGGGAGATACAAATGAAGTAAAGTCAACAACATTAAAAGTTGCATTTAATCAATCAGAAGCACATCCACAATATAAAGCGTTAAAAGAGTTTGGAGAGAAATTAGACAAAGAAACAAAAGGGCAATATAAACTTGAAATATCACCTAATTCACTATTAGGAGATCAAAGAGCATCAGCAGAGTTAGTCCAAAACGGAGTTATTCAAATGGCAGTTGTAGGAAATCCTGTTGTAGAGAGTTTCAATAAAGATTTTGCTGTTATTGGATTACCATATGTTTACGATAGTATTGAGCATCAAAAAAATGTATTTTTATCAGGGAAATTAGATGAATTATTTAAATCAATTGGGAAAAATGGGTTCCAAGTTGTAGGAGCATACACAGCTGGAGCAAGATCTATTTATACAAATAAACCTATTGAATCACCAGCAGATTTAAGAGGGTATAAAGTAAGAGTAATGCAATCAGATACTATGAAAAGAATGGTTGATTTAATGGGAGGAGTAGGAACTCCTATGGCTCAAGGAGAGGTTTATACAGCTATTCAACAGGGTGTTTTAGAAGGTGGAGAAAATAACGAAGTTACATATGCAGATTTAAAGCACTATGAAGTTGCAAAATATTTCTCTTATACTAACCATCTGATGGTTCCAGATTTAATAATTATTAATGATAAAGTTTATACAGGAATGACTAAAGAAAATAAAGACATTTTTGACAAGTTAGTAAGAGAGTCAGTAGAGTTAGAGTTTGAGGCTTGGAATGAAAATATTATAGCGGCTAAGAAATTAGCTGAGGAAAATGGAGCTAAATTCTTTGATATTTCAATCGAAAGTTTCCAAGAAAATGTAAAACCATTACAAGAGAGTGTTATTAATACTTCTGATATGACAAAAAAGATATATCAAGATATTAGAGATTTGGCTAAATAAAAGTTTTTAGTATGGGAGAAGTATAAAATGGAAAAATTTAGAAGTAATTTAGATAAAATAATTGAAATCTTTTGTATCGTAGTTATGATTATGATGACAGTGTTGGTAAGTTGGCAAGTTTTTACAAGATATGTATTCAATAAACCCAGTGCAGTGACGGAACAGTTATGTCAGTATTTATTTATATGGTTAGTTTTATTTGGGGCCGCTTTTATCTTTGGAAAAAGAGAACATATGCAAATAGCTTTTGTAAAAGATAAATTTCCTAAAAAAATAGGGAAAATATGTGATATTATCCAAGAGATAATTATATTTATCTTTACAATGGGAGTACTAGTTTACGGTGGATATATATCATCTGTAAGGCAAATGGTTCAAATCGATGCGTCATTACAAATTCCAATTGGGATAGTGTATGCAGCGATACCTTTAAGTGGAGTATTCATACTATTTTATTCAGTTCTTAATATAAAAAAGATAGTTACAACAAAATAGGTAACTTTTGAATGAAAGGAAGCGGGAGAAAAAAATGAATTTAGCGTTACAAACAGGTTTAATAATGTTTATGTCACTACCTATTCTATTATTAATAGGTGTTCCAATAAGTATAAGTATAGGATTTGCTTCAACAATATCAATGTTGATGGTTTTACCATTTGAAGGGGCTATGCTAACATCGGCTCAAAGACTTTTCATAGGAACAAACTCATTTTCGTTAGTAGCTATACCATTTTTCATATTAGCTGGAAATATAATGAATAATGGTGGAATAGCCATGCGTTTAATAAATTGTGCAAAACTAGTTGGTGGAAAATTACCTGGGTCGCTAGCTCAATCAAATGTAGTTGCAAATATGTTATTTGGAGCTATAAGTGGCTCTGGAGTTGCAGCAGCGGCAGCAGTGGGAGGAACAATTGGTCCAATTGAAAAAACCGAGGGATATAGTCCAGAGTTTAGTGCTGCAGTAAATATAGCTTCAGCACCAACAGGAATGTTGATACCACCAAGTAATACATTAATAGTTTATTCAACAGTTGCAGGTAGTGTTTCTATATCGGCACTATTTATTGCAGGATATTTACCAGGAATTCTTTGGGGACTTGGAGTTATGGTAATAGCAGGTATAATGGCTAAGAAAAAGGGATATGTATCATCAGTAAAAACAACTTTAAATGAAAAGCTAAAAATAGTTTTAGATGCAGTTCCAAGTTTACTGTTAATTCTAATAGTAATTGGTGGAATTTTGAAAGGAATATTTACAGCTACAGAGGGTTCGGCAATTGCTGTTGTCTACTCTTTAGGTTTATCATTGATATACAGAGAGTTAAAAGTAAAAGATTTACCGAAAATTTTATTCTCTTCAGCTCAAATGACTTCAATAGTAATATTTATGATAGGGGTATCGTCAATAATGTCATGGGTTATGGCCTTTACAAATATTCCTCAAATTATAGCAAAATCTATTTTAGGAATGACAGATAGCTATGCAGTTATTTTGATAATAATGAATGTATTAATGCTAATAATAGGAACGTTTATGGACCCAACACCAGCGGTTTTAATATTTACACCTATATTCCTGCCAATAGCACAAAGCTTTGGAATGAGTCCTATTCATTTTGGAATAATGATAGTTTTCAATTTATGTATAGGAACGATAACCCCTCCAGTAGGTCCAATTCTATTTACAGGATGTAAGGTTGGAGAGGTAAGTATAGAACAAGTATTTAAGAGTTTACTACCGTTTTATGTAGTGACGATGATAATATTACTTTTAGTAATCTTTGTACCACAATTATCACTGTGGCTGCCTAATCTATTAGGATTAATAAAATAAAGAGAATGATAAAATAAGAGATTGAGAGGAGTATAAAATGAAATTAGATGTAAGATATGCAAATCATCCAGAGGATTCAAAACACTACACAACAGAGGAGTTAAGAAAACACTATTTAATGGAAACAGTTTTCATTGCTGATGAAGTTAATCTTGTGTACTCTCATGTAGATAGAGTAATCGCGGGTGGAATTATGCCAATAGAAACTGAAGTAAAATTAGAGGGGTGTAAAGAGTTAGGTTCTGAATTCTTCTTAGAGAGAAGAGAGTTAGGAATAATCAACGTTGGAGGAGCTGGAAAAGTGGTTATCGACGGTGTTGAATACAATATGGAAGCAAAAGATGGATTATATGTAGGTATGGGAAGCAAAGAGTTAACGTTTACTTCTAATTCTAAAGAGAATCCAGCAAAGTTCTATATCAACTCATCACCAGCACACGTGACATATCCAATCGTAAAGATAGATAGAACAACAGCTAATAAAGTTCAATTAGGAGATTTAGAAAACTCAAATAAGAGAACTATATTCCAATATGTTCATCCAGCTGTATGTAAGTCGTGTCAACTTGTAATGGGAATGACTGAGCTTGATCCAAACAACATGTGGAACACAATGCCTTGTCACACTCACGAAAGAAGAATGGAAGTTTACTTCTATTTCGATATGGATGAGAACTCAAGAGTATTCCATTTAATGGGACAACCAAACGAAACTCGTCACATTGTAATGGCTAATGAGCAAGCTGTAATATCACCATCTTGGTCAATCCATTCAGGTGTAGGAACTAAAAATTACACATTTATCTGGGGAATGGCTGGAGAAAACCAAACGTTTACAGATATGGACCATGTTCCAATGAATGAAATCAAGTAAGATAATAATTAAATAAAAAAATAAAAAGATTATACGACATCGTTAGGTTAATTTAGGAGGGAAAAATGTTAAATATGTTTAATTTAGAAGGAAAAGTTGCTATGGTAACTGGTGGAAATGTAGGAATTGGAAATGCACTTGCAATGGGGTTAGCAGCAGCTGGAGCAGATCTATTTATCTTTACATATAATGGAGATAATATGGAAAATATGATAAAAGAGGTTGAAGCACTTGGAAGAAAGGTAGCTTATGCAACTGGGGATTTATCAAAAGAAAACGTAGCTATGGAAGCTGTATCTAAATGTATCGAAGCTTTTGGAAAAATTGATATTTTAGTAAATAACGCTGGAACAATAAAAAGATCACCACTATTAGAGGGGCCTAACTCAGATTGGCAACAAGTTATCGACTTAAACTTATCATCAATCTACTATTTAAGTAAAATGGCAGCGATTGAGATGAAAAAGCAAGGTGGAGGAAAGATAATAAATATCGCATCTATGCTGTCGTTCCAAGGTGGAAAGTTTGTACCATCTTATACTGCAAGTAAGCATGGGGTTGCAGGGTTAACTAAAGCTTTTGCAAATGAGTTAGCAGTAGAAAATATCCAAGTAAATGCGATTGCACCTGGATATATCGAAACAGCAAATACAGCACCAATCAGAGCTGACCAAAAGAGAAATGAAGAGATTTTAGGAAGAATACCAGCTGGAAGATGGGGACAAACTTCTGACTTAGTTGGAGGAGCAGTATTTTTATCATCAAAAGCAGCAGATTACATAAACGGACACATCTTAGCTATAGATGGTGGATGGTTAGTAAGATAGTATAATTAAAAAGGACCTTACGGTCCTTTTTTGTTTAATTTTGTTTTCAATTAATCAATTAAGCTGTAGAAGAAACCTTCTTTAGCTTTTAAATTGTGATTTTTCAACTCTTCAATAGCGTCATCTAAATTGTCATTTAAAATAAAATCGATGATATTCATATGCTCTTTTATTGCCTCGAATCTTCTAACAGGAGGTTGAGGACTTAGATTTCTAATTCTCATATTATGCTCGTAAACATTTTCCATCATTTTGATAATATAGTCATTGGCACAGTTTTTAAGGATAAAAATGTGTAGCTCATTATCTAAGTTATCAAGGTTTTGTTTCTCCTCAGATGTTAAAATCTCCTTGTTTGTAAACTCTAAAAATTTGTTTTTTAAACCTAAAAGATAATTTTTATCAATTTTGTAAAAAGCCATTTTAAGAATAAGAGGTTCTAAGTTACTTCTAACTTGAAAAATATCATTAATCTCTTTTATTGAAATATTTTTAACAAACATCCCTTTTCTAGGAACGATACTAATCCATCCCTCTTGTTCGAGTTTGTTGATAGCTTCTCTAACAGGAGTACGACTAACTTGTAGTGACTTAGATAAAAAATCTTCATCAATTCGTTCATTCGTTTTTAGTTTACCAGAAATAATCAATTCTTTAATCTCTTCGTAAGCCTTCTCTTTTAAACTTTTCATAAATATAACTCCCTATTTTTTTATAAATATATTATATAATATTTTTTATAAAAAACCAATAACAAACAAAAATTGTTCTTTTTAAGAACGAAAAAATTAAATAGAGATTATTTTTTATTAAAAAAACTTGATTTTTCCTACAAAATATAATATACTCGTAATATAATAGTGATATATCACAAAAAAGGAGAGAGTTATGTTAACAAGAAAAGAGCTAAATTTACCTAAATATTCGGAAAAGGTAATTCAATTTGGAGAGGGAAATTTTTTAAGATGTTTCTTTGACTGGCAATTAGATATAATCAATAAAAATACAGATTTAAATGCAGGTGTTGCAGTAGTAAGGCCAATCGATTTTGATGCAGTTCCTTTATTAGATACTCAAGATGGACTTTATACAGCAATAATCAGAGGAATAAACGAAAGTGGACAAGTTGTAAAAGATTACACAGTTATCTCATCAATCAATAGAGAGATTCCTATCTACAAAAACTTTAAAGAGTATTTAGAGTTAGCTCATAACGAGGATATGAGATTTATCGTTTCAAATACTACAGAAGCTGGAATCACTTTCAGTTCAGAAGATAAATATGACGATGAACCACAAGCTACATTTCCAGCAAAATTAACAAGACTACTTCATGAAAGATTCACTGTTTTCAATGGAGATATGACAAAAGGATTTATCTTACTACCGTGTGAGTTAATTGACTATAACGGCGAAGAGTTAAAAAGAGTTGTTTTAAAATATGCTGAACTTTGGAACTTAGGAGAGAAGTTTACGAACTGGTTAATCAATGGAAATATCTGGTGTTCTACACTAGTTGATAGAATAGTAACTGGATATCCAAGAGGAGAGAAAGAGGAGTTAGAAAAAGAGTTAGGATACTCTGATAATTTTATAACGACTGGAGAATACTTCTATCTATTTGTAATTCAAGGACCAAAAGATATATTAACTAAAGAGTTAAAATTAGAGGGCTTAAATTTAAATATCCTAATAGTTGATGATTTAAAACCATATAAAATGAGAAAAGTTGGAATTTTAAATGGTGCTCATACTGCGATGGTTCCAGTGGCTTATTTATATGGAATAGATACAGTAAGAGAAGCTATGGAAAATGAGGATTTAAGAAAGTTTATCGAATCAGCTATCGATGAGGAGATTATTCCAGCTTTAGATATGGATAAAAAGGAGTTAGAGGAGTTTAAAGATGCTGTTATAAACAGATTCAAAAACCCATATGTAAAACATATGTTAATGGATATCTCATTAAACTCAATGGCAAAATATAAATCTAGAATTTTACCGCAAGTTTTAGAGTTAAATAACAGAACAGGGAAGTTATCTAAAAAATTGTTATTCTCATTAGCTGCACTGATCAGATTCTATAAAGGAGTTAGAGAGAATGGAGATGCTATTCAATTAAGAGATGATAAACATCACCTAGATATGTATAAAGAGTTATGGATGACTAATAACTACAATGAGATTGTAAAAGCAGTATTAGGATTAGAGAATCACTGGGATACTGATTTAAATGCAGTAGAAGGTATGACTGATTTAGTAGCTAAATACTTAGAAAATATAGACAAGGTTGGAGTTGCAAAAGCTTTAAAAGAGGTTAAATAATGAAAGAGTTTATAAAAATAAATGAAAGAGATAATGTTTTAATAGTTTTAAGAGATTATTTAAAAGATGAGAAAATACTTTTAGAAGATAAAGAGATTACAATATTAGAGGATGTATTGAAAGGGCATAAAATTGCCCTTCAAGATATCGCTCAAGATGAAGATGTAATAAAGTATGGAATGCCTATAGGCCATGCCCTTTCAGATATAAGAATGGGAGAGTGGATACATACTCACAACACTAAAACAAATTTGAAAGATTTGAATAACTACAGCTATTCTCCTGAGTTTTGTGAAAAAATTTTAAAGACATCTGAGAGAAAAATCAATGTATATAAAAGAAAAAATGGTGATGTGGGAATTAGAAATGAGCTCTGGATAGTTCCAACAGTAGGTTGTGTGAATGGAATAGCTCAACGTATAAAAGAGGATCTTATGAGAGAGATTGGAGATTTAAAAATCGACAATATAAATGTTTTGACACATAACTATGGATGCTCTCAATTAGGAGAGGACCATCTGAATACAAGAACGATACTTCAAAATACAGTTAAACATCCAAACGCAGGTGGAGTATTAGTTTTAGGTTTAGGATGTGAAAACAATCAGGTTGCTGAGTTCCAAAAAACTTTGGGAGAGTATGACGCTGATAGAGTTAAATTCTTAGTTTCTCAAGATGTAGAGGATGAGGTAGAAGAGGGGAAAAATATCCTTCTAAAACTTTATGAAAATATGTTAAATGATAAAAGAGAAGAGGCTAATTTAGGAGAGATAAACTTTGGATTAGAGTGTGGAGGTTCAGATGGGTTATCTGGAATAACTGCAAATCCTATGTTAGGAGAGTTTTCAGATTATATTGTATCTCAAGGTGGAACTACAGTTTTAACGGAAGTTCCAGAGATGTTTGGAGCAGAAACGCTACTTATGAAAAGATGTAAGAATGAGGATGTCTTTAAAAGATGTGTTTCTTTGATAAATGATTTCAAAGAGTATTTTATAAAAAATGACCAAGAGATATATGAGAATCCATCTCCTGGAAATAAAAAGGGGGGGATTACAACTTTAGAGGATAAATCACTAGGTTGTACTCAAAAATCTGGAAAGTCAGAGGTTGTAGACGTAATTAGATATGGAGAGACTTTAAAAGTTAAGGGGTTAAATTTACTGAGTGCTCCAGGAAATGATTTAGTTGCAACAACAGCCCTAGTAGCAGCAAACTGTCATATGGTTTTATTCACAACGGGAAGAGGAAATCCATATGGTGGATATGTTCCAACAGTTAAAATATCTACAAATAGTGAGTTATATAATAAAAAGAAAAGATGGATAGACTTTGATGCAGGAAGATTGGTATCAGAGGATATAACTATGGATGAGCTACTAAATGAATTTATAGACTACATAGTTGAAGTAATAAATGGGAAAAAAGTAAACAATGAATTAAATAGGTTCCAAGAGATTGCGATATTTAAATCCGGGGTTACTTTATAAAGATTAATTTAAAATGGGAGATGGAAAAATATGAAACAATTTATGTGTGAAGATTTTTTATTAACTAATGATATAGCTAAAACGTTATATCATGACTATGCAAAAGATATGCCAATTTATGATTATCACTGTCATTTAAATCCAAAAGAGATTTTCGAGGATAAAAAATATAGATCAATAACTGAGATTTGGTTAGGTGGAGATCACTACAAATGGAGAGCTATGAGAAGTAACGGTGTTGATGAGGAATACATTACTGGAGCTAAAGAGGATAAAGAAAAGTTCTTAAAATGGGCTGAAACGATAGATGAGTGTTATGGAAATCCACTTTTCCATTGGACACACTTAGAGCTTAAAAGATTCTTTGGAATAGATACGATTCTTTCGAAAGAAACAGCTGAAGAGATTTGGGAAAAGACAAATGAGATGTTAGCAAAAGATGATTTTACAGCAAGATCTTTAATAAAAAGAGCAAATGTAAAAGCTATTTGTACAACAGATGATCCAATCGATTCTTTAGAGTATCATATAGCTATAAAAAAAGATGATAGTTTTGATGTAGTTGTAAATCCAACGTTTAGACCTGACAAAGGTGTTAGAATTGATAAAGAGGATTTCATGCCTTGGCTTCAAACATTAGAAATATTACACGGAAAAAAAATAGATACAGTGGCGGAGTTTAAATCAGCTTTAGCTGAGAGAGTAGAGTTCTTCCATGAGGTAGGGTGTAGAGTTTCTGACCACGCATTAGATCCGATTGTATTTTTATTAGGAACTGATGAGGAGGTAGAGAACGTATTTAAAAAGAGATTAGTTGGTGAAGAGTTAACAGAAAATGAAGTTAAGATGTTCAAAACAGCTATAATGTTATTCTTAGGAAAAGAGTATAACAAAAGAGGTTGGATAATGCAGCTTCATATGGGAACTATCAGAAATAACTCAACTAGAATGTATAAAAAATTAGGTCCTGATACAGGGTTTGATTGTATAGCTGATGACGTATTTGTACAGGCGTTATCTCACTTCTTAGATACTTTAGATGATACAGATGAGTTACCAAAAACTATTTTATATAACTTAAATCCTAGAGAAAATGAGACTTTAGGAACTCTAATTGGTTGTTTCCAAGGAGGGGGAATCCCAGGTAAAATTCAATTAGGATCTGGATGGTGGTTCTTAGATCAAAAGGATGGAATGATAAAGCAGATGACAGCTTTAGCTAACTTAGGTTTACTTTCAAGATTTGTTGGGATGTTAACAGATTCAAGAAGTTTCCTATCTTATACAAGACATGAATATTTCAGAAGAATCCTTTGTAACCTACTAGCTGAGTGGGTTGAAAATGGAGAGGTTCCAAACGATATTGAAAAGTTAGGAAAAATGGTTCAAAATATATGTTACAACAATATAAATAATTATATTACAAAATAAGAGAGCTGAAAGAGAGGTTTAACCTCTCTTTTTTTGTATAATAAAGATAGAATAGGAGAGAGGAGAAGAAAATGAAAAGTTTAAAATTGATAAGACTGATATATAAAATTCATAGAAATAAACCACCTAAATTAGAAGAGATAGAGGAAATGGGATTATTAGCTGTAAAAATATCTCAATACTATGCTTTGAGAGCTGATTTTATAGATGAGAAAACGTGTGTGTATCTATCTAAGCTTTACGAGTATAGTTATGCTGCTCAAAAGCGAGAGATAGACTTAGCAATTAATAAAGATGAGTGGATTTTAGATGCTTTAGAATCTTATGAAAACTTACCATTTTCGTCGGCTTCTATAGGTCAAGTTCACATTGGATATTTAAGAGGTAATGATAAAGAAGGTAAAAAAGTAGCTATAAAAATTCGAAAGGAGAATTTTAAAGAAAGCTTTTTAAAAGATATAGAAAATGCTAAAAGAATAGCGAATATTTTACTATTTTTCTATCCAAAATTGAAAAAAGTTTTTAATCCTTTAGAAGTTTTAGAAAACATAGAGGAGGGAACTCTAAAAGAACTTCATTTTTTAAATGAGGTGGAAGGTGCTAATTACCTTAGAAGATTAAAAAGTGAAAATAGCGAAAAATTCGATATGAAAGACCTATATTTTTCAAGTTTTGTGGAATCTTTATGTTGTGAAAGGGTTATTGTCTCTAAGTTTATAGAGGGAGAAAGTTTTAATTCACTCCTGAAAGAGGGACGATTGAAATATTCTGAGTTATTGAAGCTTTTTAAATATCATACATTTTTTATGTTTAAACTAGGTGTTTTTCATGGAGATTTACATCCTGGAAATATTATTTTAAATGAAAATGGTGAGATAACTTTAATTGATTGCTCAACTATAGGCAAAGTAAAGTCTAAACTGAGAAAAGGGTTATTTGGATTTTTCTACTATCTTTCAAGGTATGATTATGATAAAGCGGCTTTTTATTTAAATGAGATGTCGGAGAAGAGGTTGAATCAGAAAGATTTTGAAAAGTTCTTAGAAAAATTTAAAGCTCTTTACAGTGATTTTAAAGATAGCAGTGTTTCAGATGTGAGCTTAACAAAACGTATGATGGAGACGATAAAGTTATCTATAAATTCTGGGATGGAGTTTGAAGAGGGGATGTTTCATGTTATTAAAAGTCTTATGTATTTAGATGGTATGGTTTTGAAATGTAATCCAGAAGTTAATTTAATGGATGATATAAGAGAGTTTACAGAGTTATTAAAAAATGAGTTGAATTAAAAAGGTGGCTATTCGATGATTTGAATAGCCACTTTGTTTATTAAAAATTATTAGTTAAGTGATTCTCCAAGCTCTTTTAAAAGAGATAGAGTTTCATTTTGAGCTGATAAGTCGTTCGGGTTATGGGCTGAGATAGCCTCATCAATAAAGAATTCCCATCCAAGGTATTCACAGATACATCTGAACTGAGAAGAGATGATATTATATTGTTCAGCACCGATTTCGTCAGCACCAACAGAGATAAGTCCAACTCTTTTTTTCTTATCAGTCAATTCAGTGTCGTGGGCTTTTGAATACATCTTGTCGATTAAGGCTTTAAGTTGAGCTGAGATTCCCCACCAGTATATAGGTGAACCAAAAATAAGAGTATCTGCATCAACAATCTTTTGAACTAACTCGTTAGTATTATCGTTCATAAAACACTTTCCACCGTTTCTTTTGCAAGAATCACAAGCTATGCAGCCAGCTACGTTGAACTTCGTAACATCAATAAATTCAACTTCACTCTTTGTTTTATCAATTTGTTCCTCTAAAGTTTTTAGAGCAAAACGAGTATTTCCTTTTAATCTTGGACTTCCATTTAAAAATAGTATTTTTTTCATTTCTACCTCCTAAAATAAGATACCACAGTATACAACTTAGAGTTGGCT
>JBOFRT010000156.1:0-1792 GCA_051651165.1 Cetobacterium sp. | reverse complement strand
TGTAAATACATAGTTACAAAATGTTACAATAGCTATAATCCAAACTGCTGGTAGTTTAATAACATTTTTTATATCTGCTATTGATATTTTTTCTCCACTATTAATTATTTCATCCTTCATATTAAAGTGAACAAGAACTCCTGATGCTATTGTTAAAACTGAATAAAAAACTATTATATATCTCATACCAACATATACTCCTAAAGTTTTTACTCCTACCTTAAAAAGTATAACTGTCACTGATGCAGCCAGCGCTGCTGCAACTCCTCTTCCCCCTTCAAAAATTCCAAAAGCTTTTCCTTGCCCATCAGAATCTGAAAGCATTCTCACTGTCTTTACACAAGCTGGCCAAAATGCAAATAGTGATGAGAATCCCCAAAATTCAATTTTAAAAACAACTTGTTTAACATACACTCCCCCTTGACTTATTTTATATTATATAGTTTATAATACTTACTTTTTAAATACTCTATATAGTGCTTTGAACTTAGATTTTCTCCAGTTAATCTCTTTAATATCTCTTTTGAACTATAAAGAGCTCCATGACAATATATATTATCTCTTAACCAAGAGTTTATTTTCTTTAAATCTCCTATATCTATATTTTCACTTGAAATATTTAGTTCTTTTTCCAAAGCTTTTCTCAATTGATGTGAGTATAGTTCAGCTATTAGATATACTGGGAAAAAACCAAAATATCCACTAGCCCAATGTATGTCTTGAAGTAACCCTTCTGAAAAAGATTTTGGTACAACGCCCAAATACTCTTTATATTTTCCATTCCAAACCTCTGGTAAATCTTTTACACCTAATCTCCCTTCTAACAGATCTCTTTCTATCTCATATCTTATAATTATGTGTAAAATATATGTTAGCTCGTCTGCCTCTATTCTAATTGGAGATGGTTTAACCTCATTAACTAATCTATAAAAATCTATATCCTCTTTGTCTTTTAACTCTGGAAATAGTTCTTTTATTTTTTTTAAAATAAGTGAAGATATGTTTTTATCCCTCCCAACTATATTTTCATAAAATCTAGCTTGAGATTCTTCTAAAACTTGAGAACTTACTTCTGCTAAAAGAGTACCTAAAAGATTCTCACTTATACCTTGCTCATAAAGTCCTTTTCCAGCTTCATGAAAGGTGTTATATATTCCAACTTTCAAATCATTTTTATCAAAAGATGTTACCACTCTTACATCCTTTGGAGAAGCTGCTAAAGTTGTTGGATGCTCTCCTAAATCTACTCTTCCATAAGTAAAATCAAAACCCGTAATACTTAAAATATATTTTGAAAGCTCCATTTGTTTATTAAAATCATACTCTCCACTAAAATTTTTAGCTACACTGTCGTTACTATTTTTTTCTATCTCTTTTACCAATGAAACTATAAATTTTTTCAAATCTTCTATTAATATATCTAACTCCTCACAGTTTACATCAATATCATAATATCTAAGAAGAGCATCATATGGTGTGTTTTTATATCCCCAATATTGAGTAAAGTTTTTAAAATGTGCTACAATCTTTTCTAAACATAGAGAAAACTCATCATAACTATTTTCGGTTTTTGCTTTTTTCCAAATATCTTCAGATAAAGTTATGAGATTCATATAAGATTCATACTCTTTTAAAGGTATTTTTTGGACAAAATTAGAGTTATTTTTTATTTTCTTTAAAGTAGCTTCTATCACTTCATTTTTCTTAGGTGATTTTTCAAAATACTCTTGAAGTTTTAAAAACTTTGGTGATGAAAATCTATTATATATATCCTTACTTAAAAACTGAATAA
>JBOFRT010000155.1:0-8249 GCA_051651165.1 Cetobacterium sp. | reverse complement strand
AAAGTGTTCAGAGATAAATTTAATTCCTTTGCTATTTGAGATAGACTCCCAAAACCTTCCTCATAAAGTTTTTTTGCATTCTCTTTGGTAGGCTCTCTACTTCTTGCCATAAAATTCCTCCGAATATTTACTCTCTCACCCTACAGCATTTTGTATTATGGATTCATAATACGTTTTATAAAAAATTTACAAAAAATAAAAAAAGTGCCTGTAAAAGCACCTCTAATCCAATATCCAATTATAACTAAACTTGCATAAGGCTTTTAGCCCTACTTGAAGCGTTTAATTTTATTAATTTTTCATCTTCTATTAATTTTTTTAAACATTTTATTCCTATATCTATAACTTCTTTTTGAATTTTGTATATATTTTCATTTTCATTTAATTTAAATAATTCCCCATGTGATCTACTTGATCTATATCTATCATACAAATCTTCAATTCTTTCTTTATCTACATCTATATATGATGATATCGCATTACACACATACTTTGTGGTATTTTTTTTGTACGTAAACATACTTTCCCAAGCATAAAAACCACTCATTATAGATTCGTTAACTTCATTTCCTTTTAACATCGCTGATTTTAGATTATATATTGTATTATAAATAGAATTATTTTTTAAATTGCATCGCATTAAATGATATATTTTTTTTATTTCATTAACTTCGTTTTCATATATTGGAATCATTTTTGCTTTTCCTGTATGTATTGCGTCTCCATAATATGATGTTTTAAAATAATAGCCTACACTTTGAAATGATGTTTCTAAACAACTTATTTTATTTTTTAAAATCAAAACAGCTAAATAAAAAATTTCTATTTTTTCTATAGCTTCATTTAAAAGAGTTTCTCCAACCATATCAACATATCTAGGTTGTAATCTCTTTTCTTTTTTTGATTTAGACTTTAGAATATGTTTACCTTCAACTGATACACCATAGAATTTTACGTCTGGATGATTTGCAATTATTGAACTTGTTTTTGATGAAAGCTTCCAGGTCAAATCTTTATTAGAGATACTTCTTATAATCAACTCATCATCTAACACTATCTCTGAAAAGTTACAAAATCCTATTCCATGAACACCTACAAAAGTAGAACAAGACAAGTTTTTTTTCAGAGCTAATCCTCTTAAAAAATTAATTCCCTCTTTTATTTCTTTTATTAACGCTTTTTGTGATATCTCAAGTTTATACATACAATTTTCAAAAGAAACTGAAAAAATTGATGAAAAAACCCCTTCTAAACTTCTTTCAATTTGATCAATTCTACTATCATTTTTATCAAATAACGAAGCTGATAATATATATTCATTCGTATCAGATTTTTTTAATAATTTAAATATCTCATCATTTCCAACTATTTCTATAAGTCTATTTGAATCTAACAAACTATCATAACTATGTATAAAATTTTTAGATAATATTTTAGGATAAATTTCCCCAATTTGATAAGCTATAAAATCAAATAAAATATCATTTGTTAGAGTATGAAAATAATCACTTCCACCACAAATTTTATTATATTTATTTGCTAAACACACCTTACTTTCTCCATTAAACCAAAATAATAATAATTGTTCAACATCTAACAAGTTATTTTCTCCTTGTTTATAACGAATCTCACGATGCTCTTCTATAATTTTATTTATATGATTATATACTTCTTTTTGATTTAATGTTAATTCTACTTGATATCCATTTTTTAAAGTTACATACTGATTTTCTGTAAAATTAAAAAAATACCCTAAAATACTTGGATTAAATATTTTTATTAATCTAGAAAAATCTTCCATATCTCACTTCCTCTTTTATTAGATTAGTAAATACTTCTTATAAAATACTTTAATATTTGAATTTTATCAATAAAATTTTCTTTTTTATTTAAATATTTACTCCTCTCAATTCAATCTTCTCTTTTAACCATTCTTCATGCTTCTTTAATTTTTTCTTTATATTTTGTAACTGAACTCTTACAGTTATTGATTTAGTCCCTAACTTCTCGGCTATATGTCTTGGTTTCATTCTCTTACTTAATACATATACCTCAAACTCTCTAGGTGATAATATTTTCTCTACCATATCATGCATTAATTCAAGAACTAACTCTCTCTCCTCTATTCCTGATTTAACTTCCTCATTAACTAAATTTCTCATAATTTTGTTACCTCCTAAAAAATGTTTATATTAGGTAACAAAAAAAGGTGTCTAAAATGACACCTTTTTTAAAATTTATAATAAATTAAATATGATATTATAATTATTAATAATATTTTTAATATCACCATTCCTATATTAACTTTTCTTTTTTTATCCGTTTTTGTTTTCATAATATAAGTTCGCTTTTTTATATCTAAATCATCAACACTATTTCTTTTTTCTCTATCATAATATCTAATGCATAATAAAATTAAGATTATTATCAGAGAAAATAAAGTAAAAATACAAATACTATCTATTTTTTCAAATTTTATCAAATACACATTTAATAAAATAATAATACTAATACCTATTTCCAAAACTAAATTTTTATTTTTAGCTTCATTTTTAGCTTTTTCCCATTCAAATTTTAATAAAAATTGAACTTGCTCCACCAATATATTCAACTTTTTATTATCTAACTTTTCTAAGCTAATTTCTATTTCATCTAAAGTTTGAATTATTTTTATATCTTCTCTATCTAAAGGATTTAAATTTAATCTTAACTCAACTAAAATTCTATCAATTTCCTTCTTATCATTTTTATCCGAATCATAATTTTTTAACAATGATATTAATTCTGATATTAGTTTTTTTATTCTCTCTCTCCAATTTTTTCTTTCTTCAGTTATGTATTTTAACTTATTATCTCTATTCGTCTGAAAATATACTATTAATCCTGCTAAAACCGCTGAACTTAAAATATTATTAATCATATTTTTTTACCTTATCCCAAAATGCTAGAACAACATCCATTTGACCATTATGATTTTTACCTTTATTTCCTATTTTTTCCCATAACTCTTTTGCTATCAAATTTGTTTTTTCTTTTCTCAATACTTTTATTGCTTCTACTGAATATAATCTATTCCCTTTTAACTCATCCTTCTTCCATTTGATATTTAAATCTAATACTCCTGATTTTAAAACTCCTAAAAATGAATTTTTAGGACATATTTTATCTCTCATACTAGTTTTTAATTCCACTTCTTCACAGCTATCTTTCCAGATTTTAATTAATTCTCCTTCTAATATTACTCTATTTTTATACTTTTGATTATTTAATTTCTCATACGCTAATTCTGCTACTTCATAAAAAATTGCTTTCAAATTTCCTCCCCTAAAATAAATACTTAGATGATAATTTTTTATCATCTATTTTAATAACAAATCTTACAAGGTCCACGACCTCCAACATCTGACATCTTCACAGCTTTTATATTTTTACTTTTACTCAAACTTCTACAAGATTTAGTTGCATGATATTTCTTACCTTTTGGAGTAACATAAACTGTTTCAGAAGCACTAGCAAATAAAGTAATTCCTAAAAATAAACTAACTATCATTTTTTTCATAACTTTCTCCTAATTTTCAAAATTAATTAATACATGATAAATTTCTTTTTCTTTGAATTTTGTTTTCATTATTTTTATATTACTTTTTTCTGTACATTCTTCTGATAAGTCTTGTATCTCAGAGCTAAAAAGTTTATCTGATGAATTCTTATATTTTTCAATAAATAAATTAAAATTTTCTCCTAAATAATAACATAAAAAATAATTTACTCTATTTCCAATAGTGTCGTAATTACTATTTAATTTATCATAATGTTTTTTTATATTCTCTGTGTCTATAAAACGTAGAATTAAAGCTTCTAATATTGTTACTATTATGTTATTTTGTTTTATAACCAAATCTCTTTCTCCTATATTTTTCCTTGTTTCTGACTCGCCACCTCTTCTTTGATCATAAACATAATAATCTTTCATTTCTAGACCAAATCTAATTAAATCATTTATCTCATCTTCTTTATACCCCTTCAATTTTATTTGTAATCTAAGCTCTGTCAAATGTTTTATTACTATTAATAAATTATTTAAAAATTTATTCTTATCAAAGTAAATATTTTTATTTTTTCTTTCCTTTCTTGTTAATATTTCTATAATCTTTAATTTATTAGTGGCTTCTTCCATCAACTCTTTTAATATAAATTTTAATTCATTCTCTATTTGCTTGTTTTTCAAATTATTTTTTAATATTGATTTTAATAAATTTATTTTTTTATTATCCTTTAACAACTTCATTATTTCCATTTGCATAAACCTATATAATAGTTGTTCTCTTTCTGGAGTTTTTTCTTTTTTCCTTTCATATATATCAAAGTTTTCACCATAAAAAACTACTATTCTCTTTATTAAACCATCACTTAACGAATCCATTATTCCACCTATATTTCGAAAATAATCATATATTGAATAGATAGCTCTAGTGAACGTTTCTTTACTCTTATCAAATTCTATCTCTTCAAAATAATTGTCTATACCATTTATTTCTATATATTTTTTAGCAAATTTTGAACTTATTTTATTTGTCTTTATCTTTTTTTTCAATAATTCTTCATTTTCTATAATCAAATCCATTATGATTTCCTCTGTATCTTCATCTAATTCTATTATTAAATAATTATCTTCAAAAATTTTTTTTATTTCTTTTATCTCTTCTAAATTTCTATCTTTAAAAAGAATTAGTAAATTTTTCATATTAATTTTTAAATTATTTTTAATTATTTTTAATAATATATTTAAAAATTCTCTTTTATTATTTAATAAAATTTTTTCTAAGTTATTACTAATTTTATAATAATTAAAGAATAATAATAATTTAATAAATTTTTCTTTACTTTCATAAGAATCTAATATTTGATTTAATTTATTTTCTGATAATACATTAAAATATCGAAAACACCACAATAATTCTATTGAAAAACTATTACTACATAAATCTATCTTAAAGTTTAAATTAAAATATTCTAAAATAAATTCACCTATCAAATCTTTTACTGTTGGATATTCTTTTTCAATTTGATTATATATTTCGTTTATTTCAATACTAGAAATTATTTCATAATATACTTCTCTTTTCCTAGTTTTTATTAACTTATTCGCTAATTCTAACTTTATTATTTTATTCTTATACTCTTTCTTTTTATCACTTTTTATTTTCTTAACTTTTTTCTTTTTTTCTCTCAGAACCTTTCTTCGATATTTTTTATATTTCATTAATTTCTTATTTAATTCTATATTATTAAAGTATTCACTAATCTTTAAATAAATGTATAGATTTTTGCCTACAGAATATTCTTTTATCACTTCTTCTATATTTATATATTCTAAGTCTTTAGTATTAAGAAAATAAATAAAATTTATATTTTTTTTAAAAATTTCACAAAATATTTTCTCTTTTTCCTCTAAAGTTAAATCAAGTTGAAAAATTTCTTTATTTTTTATTAATCTCCTGTATTCTATCACTAACTCTTTTAAAAAATTTAAATATACTTCTTTATATTCTCTAAAGTTCTTTCTTTCTAAAAACTCTAAACACAACATTTCTATTATCATATTTTTTTTATATACTGATAATCCTAATGTGGATAATTCCTTTAAAACTTCTAGTATATCTTCTGTTTTTAATTCAGATTTAATTTCTTTAATTAAAAATTTATCGATATTCTCAAATTTTTTTAAATAATAGTATAACGATTTTATCCCTTTTTCTTTATATAATAATATTAAAAAATTTTTCATAAAATAAAAATCTATTTTAGGCATTATATCGTGTTTTCTAAAAAAAAGATCTAACTCAATATTAAAACTCTTGCGGTCTATAAAAAGCATACCTATATCTTCTTCAATAAACTTAGGATTATCTTTATTTTGATATATTATTTCCAAAATAACTTTTTCTATATCTTTATGATCTTCATTTTTTAATAAACACATTAAATAATAAAATACTTCTTTATTCACTTGTTTAGGTACAATTTCGTTTTTTAATATTTTTTCAACTTTTGTATCTTTATCTATAAATGCACTTTTATATATTCTCCACTTATCCCATAAATAATGTGGATTTTTTTTTAATATGCTTATATTTTTTAATAAAATTAATTTTTGCATATTTTTGTTATTTTCTCTAATTTCTATTAAAAGAGTGGGATCTATCTCAAGAAGAATTCTTTTAAACTCATCATTCTCAAAATATATGAAAAATTTAAAAATATCTTTAAGCTCTATCTTTAAATAGCTTTCATTAAAAAAAATAGAAATAATTTCTTCAATATCTAACTCTTTATATTCTATTTTTTTATGAAAATAAAAAGCTATTAAAAACTCTTCTATAGATTTATGGTATACTCTATATTCTTTTTTATCTCCTATAAAAATCGGAACTCTAGACAATTTTTCTTTTTTCTTTTTTTCTAATTTCTTATTATTAAGTTCTAAACTTTCATTTGGAAATTTTTCTTTTAAAAAATATTTAGAACTCATTAATATCGACAATTCTTCTATTATTTCATCATGATTCTCACCTATAAAACTTACTTCATTTTCTGTTTCTATTTCCAAGAAATTTTTACACAAATCCATATATATTTCTGATATTGTAACCTCAGTTTTATAATTTTTATAATTTTTATAATTGTTTATTATTGTTTGCAGTATCACAACATTTCCTAAATGCTCTTGTAAACTTGATTTTTTTATAAAATCCCAAAATTGTTCTTTCTCTTCTCCTAAAACCAAGTTAATTTGTTCTTGTGTTATTGGTAACAGTTTATATATCTCTATTTTATACTCTTCTACTATACCCTTGGGTATATAACCCTCTCTACATGTTAAAATTATTTTATTTTCTGAATTTAAATTTATAATTTCATTTATTATTTTTCTTAATTTTTTATTATATTCTTTTTCAGACTCTTCTTTTCTATCTTCATCAATAGAATCTAATAAATAAATCAGTTTTTCTGAAGTTTTAAAATTATCTTTATCATCTAAATCTACAAGTTCTTTATAGATAGTATTTTCAAGCTCGTTTTTTATGTTTTTTAAAAATGAACTTTTTCCTCTTCCACTTTCTCCAACAATTAAAGTTATCCTATTTTGTAAAATTTCATTTCTTGAGTATTCTTTATCACCAACATTTGATTCCTTAATCTCTAAATTTTCAGTTTTAAAGTCATATTTCGCTAATTTTCTCTCTATATAATCCATATTTACCCCCAAATTTTACTTTTCAATAAATTATATATTGTAATTAAAAAAAGAGCAAATCACTTGCTCTTTAAAATTTTACCTATTAATTTCTCATGTTTATTATGCTTATACCCATTCGGATATTCCATATTAAACTCAATATTCAAAGCTTCTATATAATCCTCTTTAGCTAATCTCTTTGGATTTTTACAGATAGCATATATTTGACTTCCACTTCCCATAGTTTCAACATTATTAAAGTATTTTAAACAAATCTCTTTTAGTGATTCCTTTGTATGAAACTTTTGAAGTGTCCAAACTCCATTTCTAAAGGTTGCTGAGAAATTATCTTTATCTAAAAACTCTAAACTTCTAACTTTCTCAATACATCTATTACTATTTAAAGTTGAATCAATTTGACCTTTATTTCTAGTTCCTATGTACAAACTTCCACTCTCTTTTAATAAAGCATTACAAGTAGTTAATACATACTTTTCAAAGTTATTAGATGTTATTGAATTTATAACACTATCCAACACTACATAATCATATAATCCATTTTGCTTTATATCCATTTCAAGCTTTAATATCATCTTTACTACTTCTCTAATATCTATAGCTTCTTGGCCTTTAAATTTAAAATGTGGCTCATATGGAAGTAGTTTATAGCCTAACTTTGATAACTTAGATGAATAATCACATTGTCCTGCTCCAAAATCTACCCCTCTTTCATCTTTAGAGATATTCTTTAAAACATAACCTTCATATAAAGATGATTTATTATCTTTTATTCCACCTCTTAATCTATTCATTTGACAATTATGTTGATTATAAGTTTTTATTCCTAGAGCTTCATAATTATATTCTCCATAATCCACGCTCATATATCTTAAAAAAGCTTTTACCTTATCATTTGACAGTTTATACACCAACACCCGTTTATTTAGCAATTTACAGGCAATAGCATAGTCAGAATTTTGTATTATATTTCCTTCTTCATCAATAACTA
>JBOFRT010000154.1:0-7857 GCA_051651165.1 Cetobacterium sp. | reverse complement strand
AATAATAGAGTTTTGTAGAAAAAATAAAAAAGATTTAAATCTTTTTCAAAATGATATTTGGTATGTTGAAGATTTAGAATCTATAGGTACTAAATATTATAAAAAAAATTCTAGATTAGAACCAACATTAAAATCTTTTAATACTTTTGATAGTTTTAAAATGATTAAAAGTATTATTATTGATGAAAATAATGTGCTAGAAGAAGTTGAAAAGGAGTTAAGAGAAATACTGGGGAATAGTGTTTATTTTACATATTCTCAAGATAAATATTTAGAAATTCTTAATAAAGAGGTAAATAAAGGGTTAACATTAAAAAATGTTTTGGAAGAAAAAGGAATTGAAATGTCAGAGTGTATAGCTTTTGGAGATGCTCATAATGATTTAGAGATGTTAGAGTTAGCTGGAGTTGGAGTAGCTATGGGAAATGCTCATGAAATTTTAAAAAGTAGAGTTCAACACATAACTGATACTAATGATAATGATGGAGTAGGAAAATTTTTGAAAAAATTTTATGATATTAAAAATTAATAAAATAAAAAGTTTTGTTAATAGTTAAATTAACAAAGCTTTTTTATTTTATTTGAATCTTAAAATATAGAAATAAAATTATTTTAATTATGTTTTAAAAAGTTATAAGTTTATATTCTGGTGATTTAAGTATATCTGTCAGTGGTTCACCCATATAAACAACTTCTAGGTTTAAGTTTTCTTTGAGAATATTTGTCACATTATATTCATCTGAGCATGCTTTACAAGCTCTTATTTTTATACCTTTTTCTTTTAAACTTTTTAAAGAAATTTGAAGATCTTTATCATGACTAATTAAATTAGTTGATGGTCCCCAAATAATTATTTCTACCTCTTTCCACCAATTTTTAATTTTAGCATTTAAAGCATACATAAAAATCATTTTAATAGCAACTTCCCTATCTCCTGTAGTCCATAAAATAACTAATTTTTCCATTAGAACACCTCACTTATTAATTTTTTAAAGCATTATTTAAAGCTTTTATAAAAACTTCAGACGTATATGTAGCTCCACTAATAATATCAATATCAGCTGAATTTTTCTTCTTTGCTTGTTCTATTAATTTAGGAATTGCTTTTTTGGAGATACTTTTTTTAGTGTTATCTTCTAAAACTTCGATATTTTTAATATTTCCATTACTTTCTTTTTCAACTTTTAATTTGATTTCATAACCATACTTTTCATCTTTTCCAACACCTATAGATTCGTTAGCTAAAGATATGGTAGAAATTAAGAGACTAAAAATTAAAAATTTTTTCATAAAACATCAACTCCTTTTTATTCTAGATTAACATAATTTTATAACCAATGTAAACTAGTTACTTTTTAGTAACTAGTTTATAAATTATTAACAAAACTTTTACAGAAAATTTATAGCAATTTAGCAAAGAGGTGATAAACTAAATACATATTAAAAAATTAAAATGATTGAAAATTTTTGTGTACTATTTAAAGATAAAAAAAGCTAAAAATAAATTTTAAAATAAAAATTTGACACAATAAAATAAAAATGATATAAAATTATATATAACGATGTTAACGTTAACATTTTTGAAAGGATTTGATTTTGTGTTAAATGAAAAGATTACAATAAAAGAGATTGCTAAATATGCTGGAGTTTCAACTCAAACTGTATCAAGAGTTGTAAATGATAGTCCCAATGTAAAAAAAGAAACAAAAGATAAGATTTTAAAATATATAGAGGAGCTAGGTTATAAACCAAATTTTTATGCTAAAGCTCTTGTAAATAAAAAAAATAAAAATATTTTAATCTTATTAAAAAGAAAAATAGGACATAAAGCAACAATATGGACAAATACTTTAATAAGTGAGATTGTTTTACAAAATACTGATAAAAATATCTCTATATTTGTGGAGCAATATTACACTGATGAGGATTTAGAAAAATCTATTGTAAATACATCTGGAACTTTTATAGATGGAGTCATTATTTTTTATGAAGAGGAAAATGATAAAAGAATAAATATCTTAGAAAAATTAAGTATTCCATATGTTATTTTTGGAAAAAGTTATGATTTAAATAGAGTATATGTCAGTAATGAAGACTATAACTCTGGGGTAAAGGTTTCAGAGTATCTATTTTCAAAAAATATTGAAAGAATAGATATACTTTCTGCAGATCCTACACCTATGAATGAGGAAAGAATAAGAGGGATTGTAGAAACTTATAAAAAATATAATAAAAATTTAGATAATCTTAAAATAACTAGAAAATTAAACACAAGTGAGGATATAAAAAGAACTATTAATGAGTCCATAGGTAATCTACCAGAATGTTTTTTTATAAATGGAGATGAAAAGGCAATAATAGCTATTAAAGTGTTATCAGAGCATGGAATAAAAGTTCCACAAGATGTTTCAGTTGTTGGATTTGATAACCTTCCAATATCTGGATATACAATTCCAGGACTAACAACAATATCTATGAACTATAAGGAGTTATCAAAAAAAATATTAGAAAAGATAGTGGGTTTATTAGATGGAAAAATAGTAAAATCAGAAGAGATTGAAAGTAAATTAATAATTAGAGAGAGTGTAAAGGGGTAGATTTATGAATACTAGATTTTTACAGGAGTTAGAGGAGAAAAAAATACTTGTAGCAGCTCATAGGGGAACATATGGAGGAAATGTAATAGAAAATACATACCTTTCATCAATTGTAGCACTGGCATCAGGTGCAGATATAGTTGAAATTGATGCTGTTAGATCAACAGATGGAGTTTTATATGCATTTCATGATGGTGAAGAGGAGAGAAGATTTGGAATAACAACAAATTTAAGAAATTTATCATCAAAAGAGATTGAAAATTTGGAGTATTTAAATATAATCGGAGAAAAATCTGGGGAGCATATTTGGAAACTATATGACCTTTTGAAAGCTTTAAAAGGAAAGGGCTTGATTAATTTAGATAGAGCTTGGGATTACTTAAATGAAGTATTTAAAATTATAAAAGAACTTCAAATGGAGGATCAAATAATTATTAAAACACATCCAACAGAAGAAGCTTTTAAATATTTTAAAAATAATGAAACAAAACTTATGTATATGCCAATAGCTAGAAAAAAAGAGGATATCTTTAAATTTATTCATCCTGAAATAAATATGGTTGCAGTGGAAATTTTATTTACAGATAAAGGAGATGAAATTATAGAGGATGAATTTTTAAAAAGTTTAGCAGAAAAAAATATAAAAATATGGGCGAATGCTATAACTTTAGGCGGATATGAAAAACATAATCTAAGCGCTTTTCAAGACGATAATGATTCCTTATTGAATAATGGTGTTGGTTGGTCTTGGTTAATTGATAAAAAAATAGATATAATTCAGACTGATTGGCCTTATCTTTTGAAAATGCATATAAATAAAAAATAAAAGGGGAGTAAATAAATGAAGAAAAAAATTTTTTTAGCATCATTGTTAACGTTAACATTAGCTTGTGGAAAAAAAGATGATAATTCAATAGTTGTTTATACAAATTCTGGAACAAATGGAAGAGCTGAATATTTAACAGAGTTAGCTAAAGAGAATGGGTTTGAAGTTAATGTTGTCTTTGCTGGAGGAACAGATATTTCAAATAGATTGATGGCAGAAAAAAATAACCCCATAGCAGATGTGGTTTTTGGTTTAAATTCTATAGAATATGAAAAACTTAAAAAGAATAATGTAATTTCAAAATATACTCCAAAATGGGCAGGGGAAATTCCAGAAGGGCTATCAGATAAAGATGGGTACTATAATGCAGTTACAGTAACTCCACTACTTGCAATTTATAATCCCAATATAATAATTAAGGAGGATGCACCTAAGGATTGGATAGATTTGGGAGTGGATCCTAAATATAAAGATAAGTACCATATTTTTGGTTTAGATGGGGGAACTTCAAAAGTGGTTTTAGCTAGTATAGCTTCAAGATACAAAGATTCTAACGGAACCTTAAATATATCAAATGAGGGATGGGAAGTTGTAAAACAGTATGTTCAAAATGCTCATATTCAAAAATTTGAAGAGGATTGGTTTGGGAATATGATGAGTGGAAAGCGTCCAATAACTATGGTTTGGGGAAGTGGAGCTTTAGAGAGATCGAAAGCAAACAGTTTTGAAATAGGTATAATGAAGCCAGAAATAGGAGTTCCATTTGTAGTGGAGCAACTAGCATTAGTTAAAGGAAATGAGAACAATGAAATGAATAAAAAATTTATTGATTGGTTAGGATCAGCAGAGGTACAAGAGAAATGGGCAGAAAAATTTGGTACAGCACCAGCTCATCCAAAAGCTTTGGAAAATGCACCTAAAGAAACTCGAGAGTTAGTAGAAAGTTTGAAAATTCAAAACTTAGATTGGACATTTATAACAGATAATATAGATTCATGGGTAGAGAAAGTACAATTAGAATACGTAAACTAATAGGAGTAAGAAATATGATAAAATTTGAAAATATTGAGATAAAGTATGGGGATTATATAGCTATTGAAAACTTAAATCTAACTATAAATGAGGGGGAGTTTTTCACAATGTTAGGTCCATCAGGGTGTGGAAAAACTACAACTTTAAGATCTTTAGTTGGATTCAATAATCCAACTAAAGGAAATATATTTATAGGAGAAAAAAATGTTACAAATTTATCGACAGAAAAAAGAGGGATAAGTATAGTATTTCAGAGTTATGCTCTTTTTCCAACTATGAATGTATATGAAAATATAGCCTTTGGTTTAAAAGTCCAAAACTTACCACAGGATTATATTGATAAAAAAGTAAAAGCAATAGCAGACAAAGTACAGATACATCCAGATAAATTATATAATAATGTTTCAGAACTTTCAGGAGGACAGCAACAAAGAGTTGCCATAGCTAGAGCGTTGGTACTAGATCCTAAAATACTTTGTCTAGATGAACCTCTATCTAATTTAGATGCAAAATTAAGAGATGAGTTAAGAATGGAATTGAAAAGATTACAAAAAGAGTTAAAGATAACAACAATATATGTAACACATGATCAAGAAGAAGCTCTTAGTCTCTCTGATAGAATTGCAGTATTTAATAAAGGTAAGATTGAACAAGTTGGAACTCCCTTTGAAATTTATAATGAATCTAAATCTAAATTTGTTTGTGAATTTATAGGTGAAATTAATAAAATTGAAGGTAAATTGATACAGGAAATAAATAGTAGAATTACAAAACTCTTTAAAGCAACAAATCCTATCTATTTTAGATTAGAGGCACTGTCAAATACCTCTACTCATTTAGACGACTTAGAGTTAACAGGAAAAGTTTTAGACACAGAATATACAGGTTCTTTTACAAAAATAACTTATGATATAGATGGAACAATAGTAAAAAATTTGGAAAAAAATACAAGAAAGAGACTGCCAAAGATAGGGGAAGAGGTTAAATTATATTTGCATCCTGAAGATATTATGCAATTTGGTGATGTGTATGAAAATTAAAAATGGAAAAGGAGTGTTAAATATCTTTCTTATCTGGTTTATAGTGGCTTTTATAATATATCCTAACTTAAATCTTTTAAAGACAACTTTTTTTATAAATGGGGAGTTATCTTTAAACTCTATAAATAAGTTACTATCTTCAAAAATAGCTTTAAAAAGTTTGATGAATAGTTTTATTTTAGCTGTGTCCCTTTCTTTAACCGTTAATATAATTGGTATTTTTATTGTTTTAGTCACTGAATTTTATGAAGTGAAGGGTGGTAAAATACTTAAGTTGGGATATTTTACAACACTTATTTATAGTGGAATAATTGTTGCTTCTGGATATAAATTTATCTATGGAGAAAATAGCTTTATAACACATGGATTACAGAGTCTTTTTCCAAATATAGCATCAAATTGGTTCGAAGGATATGGAGCGGTTTTGTTTACAATGACATTTGCATGTACAACAAATCATCTGATATTTTTAACTAACTCTATAAGAAATGTTGATTATCAAATAATCGAAGCAGCTAAAAATATGGGAGCTAGCGAAAAAACAGTTTTATTTAAAATACTATTACCTACATTAAAGCCAGTTTTATATGCTTTGACAATACTTACATTTTTAACAGGATTAAGTGCAGTTTCAGCACCACTTATTTTAGGTGGAAAAGGGTTTCAAACAATTAATCCAATGATTATTATGTTCTCAAAAACACAATATTCAAGAGATATTGCCACTTTGTTATCTCTGATACTTGGTGGAGCTACAATTCTTCTAGTTATTTTTATGAATAAGATAGAGCGTGGAAAAAATTTTATATCTGTTTCTAAGTCAAAAACAAAATTGAAAAAGCAAAGAATAGAGAATAAAAGTATGAATAGATTAGTACATATAATTTCATATTTACTATTTTTAATATATATATTTCCAATATTTATGGTAATTTTATTTTCTTTTTCAGAAGGACACGCTGTGGTATCTGGAAAAATATCTTTAGAGACATTCACAGTGGATAACTATGCTAAGTTATTTACACAGATGAGATCTTTTAAACCTTACTTAGTAAGTTTGATATATTCTGGATTAGCAGCTGTTGGAGTTGTGGTTTACTCACTGATAATAGCTAGATTGATTCATAAAAAAAATAATAAATTGGCAAAGTTTTATGAATACTCTAGCTTGATACCGTGGTTGCTGCCTGCAACATTAATAGCTTTGGGAATGATGATAACTTATGACAGTCCAAGACCGATTCTGTTAGGTCAGGTTTTAATAGGAAGTCCAATTATAATGGTATTGGCATATATTATTGTTAAGATCCCGTTTTCATTTAGAATGTTAAGAGCAGCGTTTTTCTCAATAGATGATTCTTTAGAAGAAGCGGCTAAAACCATGGGGGCATCAACATTTTATACATTTAGAAAAGTGATATTTCCGATTCTATTGCCCTCAGCAATGGCAATAGGAGCAATTGTTTTTAATTCGCTTCTTACGGATTACGATCTATCAGTATTTTTATATCATCCACTTTTGGAACCTCTAGGAATTGTAATTATGAAAAGTACTGATGTGGAGGCAGATTTAAATGCAAAGGCGATGATCTATGTTTATTCGGTTACATTGATGATAATATCTGGAATTATAGTTTATTATACATATGGAAGAGAAAAAAAAGCTCCTAGATAAGGAGCTTTTTTTATAAAGGAGGGAAAGTTTTTGACAGAAAGTTTTTTAAAAATAATACTCTCAATTATTTTAGGAGGGATAATAGGATTTGAAAGAGAGCTTAAAGGGAAACCAGCTGGATTGATAACGTTGACATTAGTCTGTTTAGGTGCCACAATGATAGCTATTTTACAGGGATTTATTCAACCTGTTGGAGATGTTACAAGGTTGAGTGCTCAAGTAATTTCAGGAGTTGGATTTATTGGAGGGGGAACAATTATTCACAATAAAGGAAGTGTTCAAGGGTTAACAACAGCAGCTCTACTATGGATCAATGCTTGCTTAGGATTAATTATAGGATATGGAATGTTTAAGTTAGCACTTTTTTGTTTTACTTGTATAATTGGAATTTTAATAATAATGAAGTATGTTGAAGAAAAATTTATATATAATAGAAAGAAAGTAAGAGTAATAATAAAAATAGGCAGGAAAGAAGAATTTTTTGAAGTGAAAAAATCAATATTAAATTTAAATTATCCTTTAAAAATATCTAAGTATAAGTGGAGTAACTACAATCATGGTTTGATCGATTGTATTTTTAGTATAGATGATAAATCAGAGATTTCAAATATAGAATCAGAATTATTTAAAATAGTAGAAATAAAAGAGGTGTATATTCCAAGGAATCGTTATTATAAAATTTAAAAA
>JBOFRT010000153.1:0-2130 GCA_051651165.1 Cetobacterium sp. | reverse complement strand
CAGCTACAGAAAAATCAGGAAATTATAAGCAAAGTGGATTTACTAGAAGAAATACTGCTTGGGATAACTATTTAAAACTAGCAGAAAAAATGAAAAATGAATTAGAAAAAGATAAAGTATTAAAGTAAAAAGTGCGAGAGTAAATCTCGCACTTTTTTATTAAAAACAAGGAAAGGTAAGATATATTTTCTATATCTGTTTAAATAAAGAGTTAGGAGGTCTTACTTATGAAAGAAAAAAGAGTTTTATAATAGGGACTTAAGTTGGTTAGAGTTTAATAGTAGAGTAGTATATGAATCAAAATATGAAAGAAACCCACTTCTAGAAAGAGCTATGTTTTTAGCAATAGCATCAACAAATTTAGATGAATTTTTCATGGTTAGAATACCTAAAAAAAGAGAAAAAAAAGAGAGAGAAAAAATTTATAATTCTATAAAAAAAATGGTGGATAATATCTACAACGAGTATAATCTATATTTAAAAGATTTGAAAAAAGAGACAGATATTGAAATAAAAGAGTATTTAAATTTAAGTAGAAAAGAGAAAGAGTTAGCAGATAATTATTTTAATAGATTGATTCAGCCGATATTAGAAATAATTGAGATTGATTCATTTCATCCAATACCAAGAATAGCTTCTGGAAATTTAGTTTTATTAGGAATGATTGAAAAGAAAAAAACAAAAGAAAAAAAAGTTATTATGATTGAGTTAAGAGGAGAGTTTGAAAGAATCATAAAGCTTGAAGAGGATAAAAATCATTTTATTTTAATAGAGGAATTAATAAAAGGGAATTTGAGTGTTCAACTAGAGGATTTTGAAATAAAAGAGATTGGAATTTTTAGATTAACAAGAGATGAAGGAATTGAGATTTTAGAGGATTCAAAAGTAAATGCAGATATTATAAAAGAAGTTGAAGATCAATTAGAGGAGAGAGAGTGGGGCGAAGTTATTAGGATTGAATATGATAAAAAATTATCTAAAGAAATGAAGGATTTTATAACAAAAAACTTTAGTCTTTCAACGACAGAGATATATGAAATATCAGGACCTATAAACTTAGATTTTTTATGGACAATAGAAGGATTAAAGGGATATGAAAAATATAAGTATGAGCCACTAAATGAAAAGTTTTTAAAAAAGATGAAGGGAGAAAATATATTTGAAACTTTAAAGAAAAAAGATAGATTGTTACTACACCCTTATGAGTCTTTTGAAGCAGTTACAGAGCTAATTGATACAGCTGCAGATGATCCAGATGTACTTGGTATAAAACAAACTTTATATAGAGTAAAACATCATGATTCACCAATAATTGATGTATTAGAAAAAGCTTGTAAAAAAGGAAAACAAGTTACGGTATTAGTCGAAGCTAAAGCTAGATTTGATGAGGGGGATAATATAGAGTGGGCTAAAAAATTAGAAAGAGTAGGGTGTCATGTCATTTATGGAATAAAAGATTTAAAAGTTCATGGAAAAACTCTTTTAATTTTAAGAAAAGAAAATGAAAAAATAAGAAGATATGTTCAGTTAGGAACTGGAAACTACTATAAAGCACCTTATGTTGATATCTCTTTATTTACAGCTGATGAAGGAATTGGTGAAGATATTTCCAATCTATTTTCTAATTTGATAAGTCCGCAAGAAAGAAAAAATTGGAAAGAGATTGGAGTGGGACCACAAGAGTTAGAAGACCGATTTAAAAAACTTGTAGATAGAGAGAGAAGTAACGCTTTAAAAGGAAAAAAAGCAAGAATTATTGCTAAAATGAATGGATTAACAGATGAAAGTATGATAGATAAACTTTATGATGCTTCAAATGCAGGAGTAAAAATAGTTTTAATTGTTAGAGGAGCATGCTGTTTATTACCTGGAGTTAAAAATATGAGTGAAAATATAGAGGTTTACAGTATAGTTGGAAGATTTTTAGAGCACAATAGAGTTTATATTTTTGAAAATAATGGAGAGAAAGAATACTTTTTATCAAGTGCAGATTGGATGACTAGAAATTTAGAGCGAAGAGTGGAGCTTATGTTTCCTGTAAAAAATAGTAAAAATAGACAACAACTAGATTTATATTTTAAAAATATACTAAAGGATAATATGAAAAGATGGAAAGAAAACGAAGATGGA
>JBOFRT010000152.1:0-9754 GCA_051651165.1 Cetobacterium sp. | reverse complement strand
CATTTGGATGCTCTTGAATAGCATATTCTATTTTAAGCCCTAAATCACTTCCATTACCTAATAACTCTTCAAAAGTTCCAATATCTCTAGGAGTAGATATAACTAAAATATCTTTAATTCCTGCTAACATAAGAACAGATAGTGGATAATAAATAAGTGGTTTATCGTAAATTGGACTTATTTGCTTACTAATTGCTTTTGTTACTGGATACAGTCTTGTTCCAGATCCTCCAGCTAAAATGATTCCCTTCATTTTTTCCTCCGAATTTTTTATTTTTCAAGTTTTTATTCTCTCTCTTGTAATAATTTTTTTTCTAATTCAATTAAGTCCATTCTTCTATCTTTAAGTTTCTTAACAGGCACTCCCGCATAAACTGACCATTCTTCCGTTGATTTCTTTACTAAACTCATAGCACCTATTGCACTTCCTTTTTTTAAAATAACTCCTGGTAAAATAATTGAACTTGATCCTACTATACAATGTTTTTTTATAATTACTTTTCCGTATTCTACTTTTTTATATTTAGCTGGAACCATTGGATTTGTCATAGATTCACCGCTATAATCATCACTTTGACTATAGATTGTCACTCGAGAAGAAGTTGTCGAAAAATCACCTATTTCTATTCCTGCAGCTCCATAATAGGCACAAAACGCTGCTATATGCACGTAATTTCCTATTTTTATATTACCACTTAAAATACAAAAATCATCAATTCGTACATTATCTCCAATCTCTATCTTTTCCGGAAAATAAATACTACATTTATCACTAATCAATACATTTTTCCCAATATATTTAAATCCTATTTTCTCTAGCTCTTCTCGTGTATAAAAACCCATCTTATCCTCCAATTCTTTTTATTGCTTCACATATATAATCAACAATTTCCAACTCTAAATCTCCATACATTGGTAAAGTTAAAACTCTATCTGATATATACTTAGCATTTTTTAGCTCCATATTCCTATACTCTTCTTTATAACAATTAAAATCAGTTATTAATGGATAAAAGTATTTTCTTGTAAAAATATTATATTTTTGTAACTCATTAAATAATTGGTCTCTTGTTTTACCAAATCTATCTTCATCAACTACTATTGGAAAATATGAATAATTATGTTTAACATCTTCTAAATCATAAATAAAATTAATACCTTCTATAGAGCCTAAATGTCTTCTATACCTATTTGTAATCTCTTTTCTTTTTTGAATTTGCTCATCAATATATCTTAAATTAACAATCCCCATAGCAGCTTGAAACTCATTCATTTTACAATTTAATCCAACTGCTTCAACTGTTTCCGGTCCTGTTATTCCAAAGTTTTTATATAATCTTAATTTTTTTTGCAACTCAAAGCTGTTATATGTTAAAGCTCCTCCTTCAATGCTATTAAAAACTTTTGTAGCATGTAAGCTAAACATCGAAATATCTCCAAAGCTTCCAATCCCTTTATCTTTAATCTCTACACCAAAAGCATGAGCAGCATCATATAAAATTTTTAAGTTATACTTTTTAGCAATCTCTTCTATCTTGTCTACATCACAAGGATTTCCAAATACATGAACAGGCATTATGGCAACTGTTTTTTTTGTTATTAAGCTCTCTATTTTCTCTGCATCTAAATTATAAGTTTGCATCTCTATATCACAAAATACAGGCTTTAATCCACAATTTACTATTGCATGTGTTGTAGAAGCAAAAGTAAATGGAGTTGTTATTACTTCTCCACCTTTTTCTAATTCTAATGCTTTTAAAGCTATCTCTAAAGCTAAATGTCCATTAGTACACAATGTTGTATTTTCTACTTTTAAATACTCAATTAATCTTTTTTTAAACTCTTCATGTAATGGCCCCATATTAGTTAACCAATGAGATTCCCAAATTTTTTCTATCTCTTTGGAAAATTCTGAGAATGGTGGTAAAAAAGATTTTGTAACCAATATTTTTTCTTTTAATATCTTCAATATTTTTCCCCCTTTTACTTTCTTTTCAATGTTTTTAATATATATATAAAACATTCTAATTTTAAACTATACGATAAGCCTAAATACACGGTTACTCCTACTAAAATTTGAAATAAAATCAAAATTAAATTTGATAAATTAAATCTAGATAGTAACATTATAATTACCCCCATTATTGATGAAAGAATCAATGAAGGTAATACATCTTTTACTTGCTCTAAATATGCATAATCCAATAATTTTTTATTGGGATATCCATTTATAAAAGATGCCAATATTCCCGATATCAGTACTCCTATTGCTATTGCAAAAACTCCATATTTTAAAGAAATAACTAAAATTATTAAACCAATTATTTTTTTTATTATCTCTAACTTTAAAAATATATCACTTCTGCCAATAGCATTTATAGCTTGTAAATTTGCAGTATGAATAGGCCACAATGCATATGAAAGACAAAATATTCTTAAATATGGAATACACTCTAGCCACTTATCTGTTAACAATAATTTTATTAACGGTTCTGATATAGCTATTAATCCTATCATCAATGGAAATACTATATATGAACTTGTTACGATTGATCTTCTCACGATTTCTTTTACTCTTAGTCTGTTATGTTGCTCTGCTGCAAGAGTTGGAAACATCACAGATTGAATTGCTCCATTAAAGTTTGAAATAATTAACTGAGGAAATTGATTGCCACGATTATAATAACCCAACATAGATGGACTATAAAACTTTCCTATGACCAAGCTTGTTAAATTCATGTATAATGTATCTAATAAAGATGACAATAATAGTTTACTTCCAAAAATAAATAATTTTTTTATTCTTTCAAACGAAAATAATAATTTAGGTCTCCATTTTACTATAATCAATAACACTAAACAAATTAATAATTGATTCATTAATTGCTGATAAACTAATGTCCAAATTCCAAAACCTTCGTAAGCTAAAACTATTCCTAATATTCCTGAACATACAATTCCTATTAAGCTACTAAAAAATTGCTTTTTAAAATCAAAAGTTTTAGCAATAAATACATTTTGGATTGAATTAAAAGCTCCTAAAAAAAGTGTTAAAGATAATACTCTTAAAATATTAACCAGTTCACTCATTTTATAAAAATTAGCTATCGTAGGTGCACATATATATAATATTATGTATAAAACTCCTGCTAATCCTAAACTTAGGTAAAATACAGATGAATAATCAACATCATCTGTATCTTTTTTTTGTATGAGAGCTATACTAAATCCACTTTGAATAAAAACGTTTGCTAAGGCTATAAAGATCATTATTATAGCTATTACTCCATAATCTTTTGGAGATAATAATCTCGCTAACACAATTTGAATAACGAACTGTACTCCTTGAACACCTGTTCTTTCTAAGAGCTTCCAAATTAAAGAAGACACTACTTTTGTTTTAAGATTTTTTTCCATTTCTTATCCTTTTTAATACTTTATAATAAAGACTTTTATCTAGTAAAACATTATATTTAAACTTTTTTATAATTTTTAAATTTTTATTAAATTGACTATTTTTTAAATAAAATAAATTTAATTTTATAAAGAGTTTAACATATTCTAAAGTTAATTTACTTTTAGCTTTATTACCAAACATACTTATATTTTTTTCATAAATTATATAAAAATCTTCATTTTTTACTATTTGAGCTTGAGCACTCCAAGAAGTCCCAAAATTATCAATATGCCTATATGCTCCAAATATATCCTCAAAGTATTTAAATTTTCCAAAACTTAATAAAAATGCTTTTAAACTATAATCACAAACATATTTTATTTCATCTATCATACTTTCATATTTTTTAAAATTTTCTTTTTTTAGAAAAATATTTCTAAATACCATTGAAAGAGTCATCATTACTTTCCCATCATAATGTTCCTCTAATGAATTTATATCTGAAAAATCTTTACTTCGATGACATATATGTTGAATTTTATAGTTATTTTCAGAATCAATTACATTAATATTATGAAATCCTCCTACATACTCTTTATTATTTTCTAAAAATAATATCATTTTTTCTAATTTATTTTTATCCTCCCAATAATCATCACCTTCTAATAATGCAATATATTCACCTTTAGCCTTTAATAATAAATCTAAAAAATTATTCCTAGCTCCTATGTTTCTCTCTCTAAGCACTAGATGAATTTTATTGGAATAATCTTCTACATATTTTTTTATTTCTTTAACTGTACCATCTGGTGAGCAATCGTCTCCTATTAGAACTTCAAAATCATATTGAGTTTCTTGCTCTAGAATACTATCTAATGCTTTTTTTATAAATTTTTCATGATTATATGTTAAAACTATTACTGTTATTTTCATATTTTTTCTTCCTTAATTTCTGATAATTTTTTTAAAAAAATCTTCTCAAATATAAACCCCATAACTATTGTTTGAATCCAATAACTTATTACTCTAAAAAACATTTCATCAAAAAAAGAAAAAACTAACATCCCTACAATAAAACTATACAAATATATGTAAAGAGTTTCTTTTTTCTGTGCTCTCTTATAAACTAACATACTTAGAATTCCCATTATAAATATAATAAAATAAACATATACAATCCCAAAATCTTTTATTAAGCGACCATACATAGTTGGAACATTCGTGAGTAAAGATTCATTTATTATAAAATATCCATTTTCTTCAGAAATAACATTTAGATTTGGTTTTATTGGAATAATTTTTAATTTAATTAGAATATTTTGAAATAACTGAAACGAAAACTTCCCATAATCTAATTCATAATTACTATTTAATATATAATCAAAGTACTTTAATCCCATTAAAAAATATGAAATAAAAACATTTTTAAAATCAGGCATTTTATTTGTTATTTTTCCAATAAAATAAAATATACTAATTGATACTCCTGATAGAATAAGTATATTTTTTATTTTCACTTTATTTTTTAATGAATAAATAACAAAAATATTAATAAAGTATAAAACTAAATTTAATCTATTAGTCATCAGAAGTACATAAATTAATCCTAAAATAATATATATATATATTATTTTACTTTTAATTATTTCATTCGTATAAAGAACGTATAAGTATATAGACAAATTTGTCATTAACAACATTACATACTCAATACCACCATAATTTAAACCTTCATAAAGCATTTCATATCTAAGATAGAATAGCCAATTTTTATTAAAAGGAATATGTTTAGTTTTTAAAAAAATTACAACTCCTACAATAATTTGTAGAACTATTAAAACTTTAAGTATTCTTAACGATTTTTTGTTTATAATTTTTTGTTCTCTTTCCTTTATTTTCAATTTACTAATTAGTTTTGCTCCAACTGTAAAAACTAAATTTCCTGTTACTATAGTTAAAATTAATAAATTTGTTATTGGACCTAATATTTTTTCCAAACTTAAAGTTAATATCAGTACTAATATCCAAATAAAATTAAATATAAATATTGGGTTTAATAAAATTTTACTTCACTCCTATCTTCATCTATGTAGATTAAATCAACTCTTTTATCTAAAAAAATTCTCTAACCATGTTTTGAATAAATAATTTTCTTTAATTTCATAACTTATTGCTGAATATTCTGCTTCTAGAAAATGATTTAATTCTCTTTTTTCTCCTATTATAAAAATATTTTCTTTTTTATAAAAATCATAATTAATAATATTTTTATTGTTAGTTATCAACTTCTTATTAAACATTAATGCTTCTAGTGCCCTTAAAGTTAATCCTGTTTGGTTATCTTGGCATATTTCTAGAAGAATTGTAGATTCTTCTATATCTTGAATAATTTTACTATATGGAATTGGTAATGCCAATACTTCTACATCCAATGCAACGCAATTTTTTGTCTTATTATCTTTTAAAACTTGTATCTTTAAATCAATATTTTTTCCAATTTTTTTTATCTCTTCTAAGAATTTTTTTATTTTTATAATTCTACCTTTATCACTACCTATAAAATATATTTTTTCTTTTTGAAATTTTAAAGATGGTGAATCTAAATATGTTTCAAAATAAAATTGTGTATTTATTTTTAAATTATATTTTTTACAATCATTTAAATCAAAACTCCAAATTTCTATTTCTTTAGATTTTAAATTTAATATTATACTTTCATCTTTAATTGGATTCCAAAACCAAAATATAATTCTAGCTTCTGGATATTTTTTTTTTAAAAAATCTATAATATTTATACTTAATATAGAATCAAATAATATTATAGTTTTTATTTCTTTTATAGTTTTCCATTCTTCATACCATATATCTTGATTATATGCAAACATCTTCATATGTATTCTTCTAAATAAACGTAAAAATTTCGAAACTTTTTTATATGTATAATTTATTATAACTTTATCACTTCTAATTTCTTTTAATTTATCTATAAAAAAATCATCACTTTGATTTGCAAATAATATCAAAGTATCATTTATCAATGAATTTTTATTTTTATTCATGTTTTCCCTTTCTTTAAGTTAAACTAAATCTATTTTATTCTTTAACTCTATAAATCTTTGTAACATTTTAAATATTCTGAAATAGTGCTTTTTATATCAAACTTTATTGCTTTCCTATAACACTTCTCTTTCAACTCACTAAACAACTTATTATCAGATAGTAATTTTTTTAGTTTTTCAGAAAGTTGTCGAGAATTTTTATATTCAAAAAGTTCTCCATATCCTCCAACTAATTCCTTAATTCCCGGAACATTACTTCCTACAAATGGATTTAAACACATTGCTTCTATCGCTGAAATTGGAAGCCCTTCATATTCTGATGTTAAAACTGAAATATCACACATTTTTATAATTTCTGGAACATCTGACCTATACCCTAAAAACCTTACCCTTTCTTCTAATTCATACTTTTTAGCTAAACTTTTAATTTTTTCTTGTGTTTCTCCTTCTCCTAAAAAAATTACTTTATAATTTTTAGGTAATAATTTTAAAGCTTCTAATGTTGTTTCTTGATTTTTTAAAGGTATAAATCTTGCAACTTGACAAATTAATTTATCTTCATCTTTTAGATTAAATTCACTTCTTTTTTTAGGTATTGCATTTAAATATTTCTCTATATTAATTCCATTTTTTATAACTTTATAGTCTAAATCTATTCCTATCCATTTTTGTAACTCTTTTTGTACTTTATCCGATATGCTAACTACTATTGAATATTTTGAATACATCCATCTATCTAAAATTCTAAAATATTTTTTATTTCTTCTTCTATTATTTGTACTATGCTCGGTTAATATATATTTTTTTGTTTTAGATAAAAAAATACTTGCAAAAGCTACCCATAATTGTGATAAATATGTGTGACAATGAATTATCTCATACCTTTTTAATATTTTTATTAGTCTATATATATTTCTAGGACTGTAAACATCATATTTATCACTTAAAAATCTTACATCTATTCCTTTTTCTATGAGTTTTTTTCCATACACATCTCCACTACTTGTTAATAAAACTATAGAAAAATCTATTTTTTTCACTTGTAATTCTAAGGCCATATCATAAATTAATTTTTCTGCTCCACCAGACCCCAAATTATGATTCACAATTGCAATTTTCATTATATATCTCTCTTTCTAAAATTTCCAAATTTTTTATAATAACACTTTCTCTTGAGAAGCTGTTAATTATCTTTTGTTGCTGTTTCTTCACCTCATTTTTATAGTTATAGTTATTATTATAGCTTTGATTAATTTTTTCTACCAAACTCTCTACATTCTGAGCTAAAAATAAAAAATTATTATTAAAAATAGCTTCTCTACATCCAGAAATATCACTAGCTAAAACTATTTTTCCCATTGCACTAGCTTCTAATATAACATTCGATAATCCTTCATGATAAGATGGCTGAATTAAATAATCACATTCTTTTATAATACTCCTTACATCTGTTGATACACCTAAATATTTTACTATTTTTTGTTTTTCTAATTCCTTAATTATATTTTTATATTTTATTTCTTCATAATTCCCTAAAATCCAAAATTCTGTGTTGGTATGTTCTTTTATAATTTCTTGTGCTGCTTCTAAGAACTCTTCAATTCCCTTTTCTTTCATAATTCTTCCAATAAATAAAAATACAATTTTACCATCTTTTCTTGTCATTTCCATCGGATAAAACTTTTTCAAGTTTACCCCCGAACCAGGAACTAAAATAGCTTTTTCTTTTTTTATTATTCTGTTTTTTATAAAAAACTCTAAGTTATCATTATTTTCAAAAAATATACCTTTTGTATCTTTAAATGATTCTTTATAAAAAGCTTTTAAAATTTTTGAAACAAAATTTTCCCTTTGAAATATTGTTCCTAAACCTGTTACTGTTGATGAAGATTTTATATTTAAAATTCTTGCTATAAGAGCTCCATATAAATTTGGTTTTATTGTAAAAGTATATATAAAATTTGGCTTTATTTTTAATATTTTATATAAATATTTTAAAAATAAAACTCCATCTTTTAATGGATTCAGTCCTCTTCTAGACATTTTTATTTCAATATAATTAATATCTATATTTTTTATTTCTTCTACATACTTATCCTCATCTTCATTCTGAGCAAATAAATACACTTCATATCCTTCTTTTATAAGCTCCTCTAGTAATTCAAATTTAAACTTATAAATTACACCAACTGTATTTGATATAAGTAATACTCTTTTTTTCATTACTTTCCACCAAACTTTTCTATCATAATCTTTATTTGATTATCCATTGTATCTTGAGATTTGTAACTTATCTTACTATAATTATCCTCTTGCTTAAACGCTAATGTTCCATAAAGACGAACCATTATATTGGGTTTTATTTTACATAATAACTTAAATATAAAGCTTGGAAATTTAATATTTATTTTTTTCTTTCCCAACCCTTTTTCAATAGACTCCACTATCTCTTTTATAGACACTGACTCTCCTTCTGTTCCCAAGTATACTCCATCAGCTCCATTTTTTATAATCAGATGAGTCATATACAGCAGATTTTCTGTGCTTATAATACTTCTTTTATTATTATAGTTAAAAGGAATTATTGGTAAAATATTTATAAGTTTCATCAAACTTAGCATATTTCCCTTTACTCCCTCTCCATATACCATTGGTGGTCTAACCATAGCAACTTTAAAATTTTCATCTTGCAAAGAGTTTAAAATCTTTTCAGCTTCATATTTACTAGCTCCATAAGGATCGTTTGGATTACATGGTGAGTTTTCTGTCAGAAGAAAATCATGATTATTTAACTCTCCATCAAATCCATAAACTTTTACTGTTGAGTAAAAAACAAAATGCTTTACACCTTTTCCTTTTGCAGCTATTGCTAATCTTTTTGTAAGTTCTGTATTTACTTCAAAATACTTTTCTTCCGGTGCTCCTTTCATTTGATGAACTAAAGCGGCTAAATGAAGTATCGTATCTACTCCTGTGTAATCTAAATCCTCAGGCTTATTTTTTATTAAACACACTGGAACTATATTATATTCGTTTTCATAGTTTTTTATAAAATTGCTACCAATAAATCCACTAGCACCTGTTATCATAAGAGTTTTTTTCCTCATTAGTACTCAACTCCTATCTTCTTTACCATCTCATCTTTTTCAGATAAAAGCATTTTATCTTTAACAACGTCTTCATTTTTTACTTTGTTTACTATTTTAAGAAGTGTCGCTATTATAAGCCAAATATCATAGAAGAAACTTTGATGCTCTATATAATATAAGTTTAACTCTATTTTATATGGCATTATTTG
>JBOFRT010000151.1:0-6797 GCA_051651165.1 Cetobacterium sp. | reverse complement strand
TTTTTAAAACATTAGCAGCTGTTGTATTCATTCAATCACCTCCGATATTGATAGTTTAACATATATTTTAAAGGAACAGAACATAAAAAAGAACACTTTTAAAGTGTTCTTAGATATTTTAAATAGTGTTTAATTTTTTTAATCCACTCAATAAAGCATGATTTTCTAAAATATTGTGAACATTCACAGTATTATAGTATTCAACAACTTTCACGTTAGGTACAATATTACTGTCACTAATAATAATATCATAATTTTTATGATTATGTATAATATTTTTTTTATGAAAAAAAGTAGCTTCAATATCAAATGTAATATTTGGATGGAATTTTTTTAGAGATTTTTTAAATACAATTTGATCAACTGCAACTACTTCATTGAATAACAGAAGAACATTTTTTATATTAAAAAAGTTTTCTTCTATAAGAATTCTTCTTATAACATAGACAATCATAAATTTATCAACTAAATAAAAGTTATATGAAAGTTCATTTAAAATCTCATCTAAAGTATTTAAAATAATTTTATGCGGTTTATTAAAAGAGACATTTATGATTTTTACAATTTTATTATTATATTTAAAAAAGGATATATATAATTTATTAAATAACATTTTTTCTAAATCTTTATTTGAGATTTTAATTTGAAATCTTATTTTTATATAGTTTATTAAATTAAAACACATATTTTTAAGATTTTTTTCTAAAATACCATTTTCAAAATAAAGAGATGTTAGAAAATGACAAAGCTGATTTTTAAAATTCTGATTAAAATTATTTCCAAATTTATCTATATTTTTTTCAATCTCTTTAAATTTATCTAGTGATAAGTTTGATTCTTTTATAAAATTAAATTCACCAAAAATCTGAATACAAACTTCTAAAGAACAAATTGAAGAAAGTAAAAAATAATTAATAGATATACCAGAATCTTTAAGTATAGGATATAGTTGGGTTAATCTCTGTTTTGTATCAAAAAATTTAATAGATTTTAATAAATTTTTCCTAACAGGAACTAAAATATCTTCTTCAATAAAGAATTTCATAAGTTTTTTATAAAATAGAATTTTATCATGCTCTGAAATTTTTTTTAAAACTAAACCTTTTCCATGAGAATATTCATAAGTGGTACCATTTTTTAAAAACTCATCTTTTACAACTTGAAAAGATCTTAAAATGGTGCTTCGAGAAATATCTAGAATCTCTTTTTCTTTTTCAAGATTTAAAAAACCAGTAGAGATAAACTTGATAAACAGATAATCTGTTTTTTCATCAGCAGTTAAAACTTTGAAATTTTTGAATAAAAATTTCAATTCTTGTGAATTTAATTTTAAGAAATAAAAATCATCATTTTTTGAAATAATAGGTAAATTAATTGAGATTAAGAAATCATTAATTTGTGAAATTGTTTTAATAATAGAACTTTTTTCTACATCTAAATACAGTTGCATATCTTCTATGGACATCTCAGTTTGAGATAAAATCTTTAAAATATTAGCAGCTGTTGTATTCATTTTACCACCCCCGACTTAAATAGTTTATCATATATAAATACAGATTAAAATAGAGATAGATAAAAAGACTTTTTTTAATTAGTTATTCTATTAATAAAGCAATCTAAATAAATGGATAATTCATATATCAGTTTTGCCCTATTAAAAAGAAAAAATGAAATATTTAATTTATGAATTATATATGATATTATAAAAATATATAAGAAATTAATTAAATTTCAAAAAGTATTATAAACACGGAGGGGAACAAAAAATGATAAAAGGTACAGTAAAATGGTTTAACAAAGAGAAAGGATTTGGATTTGTAACTTGTGAAGAAGGAAAAGATTATTTTGTACACTTTTCTGGAATTGTAGGAGATGGATTTAGATTTTTAGAAGAGGGGCAAAACGTTTCTTTTAAAATTGAGAATGGAGATAAGGGTCCTTTAGCAAAAGAAGTTCAAGCAAATTAATACCTAATCCTAATAATAAATATATAAAGGACGGAGATTTTCCGTCTTTTTTACTTGTTATTGTTTTTGTATAGAGCATTATGTAAAAAAAACATTGCATAAAACAGCTAAAATAGATATAATTAGGTATAAAATTATATGGCAAACTATGAGAAATCATAGGACGCAAAGCTATAGGGCCTGTAAGATGGCAGCCAGTTGCACTTATCTTTTTTAATTAAAGGGATGAGTGTTTTTTTTTTGAAAAAATAAGTTAAAAAAAGGAAAAAAGGATAGTGTCTATAATATACTATTACAGATAAAATCTATTAGGGGTGTTGTATTATGTGTAAAACAGAGATAAAAAAAGAATTGGGAAAATACCATATTAATCATACACATGAAAAGATTTTAAGATGGATAAATGAAAATCCCGGAATAACAATGTGTGAGTTGATTAAAGGTTTAGATTTATCAAAAGGATCTATTTCTCTTTGTATAAAAAGATTGGAGGAGGAAAACTTAATTCAAAAGTATGGAACATTTGATGATAAAAGAGTTTTTAGACTTCATCCAACAAAGATAGGAAAAGATTTATGTAGCAAAATAAAGTTAATGATGATATTAAAAATATAATCTTGGGCATGTATTGCTTTAGGTTCTTTCCAAAATTAGTTGGTTAGAACCTTTTTTATTTATTCTTTTCTACTCTAAAAGCATTTCTAAATATTTCAAAAAAAGTTTTCCTTAAAGTAATGATTTTTATTAAACAATTTATAATAATATTTTTATAAAGGTAAAGAATAATATTTTATAAATGGATAATTAGAATTTATAGATAAATTCTCAAAAGTTATGACAAGAGATGGTTCCTCTTGTAAAAGATAAGTATCTAATTCAGTGTATCTAACAAAATTTGATATTTGAATATTTTCTTTTAAAAGAAAAAGATTTTTTATAATAGGTTGTAAAAATCTTGGAAGATCCTTAAAAACTACAATAGTTGTCGAACTTTCTGTTAAATTAATTTTATTTAAACTCCAAAGGTAAAGATAAATAACATTAGAAAATTGAATGTTAAAATAAATTTTTCTTAATTCTGTAAAGATACAGTAACAATCATGTTTTATTTTATAGTCTAGATTTAAAGATAAAAAAGATAAATCACTCATAAAGAGAAAAGAACTTTTTTTATTAGCTATATTAATTCGATGAGCAAATTTTTCAAAAAAAATATCATAGGAAATATTTTGAGTTGTAACATTAATAAATATATCCTTTATTAAATTACATTCTTTTTTTAAAGAAATACCGTCTTCTCTTAATGTTCCGTTACAAAATTTTAAAGTTAAAATAAAAACATGTATATATTTTAGAGGAAAATCACCAAGAGAAGAGCTTTTCAAAAAGGAATAAACCTTTTCAATATTTTTTTGTGGAAAAATATTATGAAAATATTTTTTAAAATCTTCTAAAGATAAACAATTGATTCTCTTTTTATAAGAATTACTAAAATAAACTATATATATACATTTTAAAAGTTTTTTATTATTTGCAAATAAATCTAAATCAAAAGTATAAATAAAATAATCAATGTCATTAATTATTTTTACAGATAAATTTTCTTTAAAAACACCAAGAAAATTTTTAGCCATTAAAGGAGGTATTTCTTCAAATTCTACAAAAAATTTAAAAAGATAAGATAAAAAACAATTTTTTATATTATCTGAGGAACCAGAGATATTAACACCTTTACTGGGAATGCTAAAAATTTCTAAGTTATAAAATTGTAAAGCTTTTTTTACAGCGATTAAGTCATCATTTAAAGTTCTTCTAGATATATTAAAATTAGAAGAAAGAGTATTTAAATTTAAAGTTAACCCTAAATCAGAATATTTTAATAAAATTAAGATGATATAGAAAATCCTATCCTCTTTCATAAAAACTTGGTTTTGTTTTAAGATATTAAAAATATTTTTATTTTCAGAAAGTTCTTTAATCATATCACTTAATAAATTACTCTGTTTTTTAGTTTCTAAAAAATAATAGATTTGTTTTATATATAATATTACATTTTGTCTATTCATTTTTAGAAATTGACAGATAAAATCGATATCTTTATTAGGAAGAAAATTTAATAATTTGTATATCCTAATATGGTTAGTATTAATATTTACTTTCATTTTCTTATCCCTTCTTTTCAAAACATATTGATATAGTATAACATCTATATATATAAAATGAAACAAAAAAGGAAAAGTTACTAATATATTATACAAATTTTAAATACAATTAAGAATAATTATAACATAGGAAAATTAAATGTCTTAATAAAGGAGTTTTTATCATTTTCTAAATTTAAATTTTCAAAAGTAATAATACAATTAATATCTTTATTTGCAAGATAATCATCAAGTTCATATGGTTTAATAAAATCTAGAACATTCATATTTTCTTTTAAGAGCAATCTATTTTTTAAAATAGGAAAAAGAAATTGAGGAATACTTTTAAAAACTACTAAAGCATTTTTAATATTATATATATTTTTTTCATTATAACTCCAAATATATAAAAAAATTATATTAGAAAATTGTACGTTGGGATATAGTTTTCTGAGAGTAAAAAACAGTTTTATACATTCTGATCTATCTTTTTCTGATAAGTTAAAATCTAGAAATTCCATTTCACATATAGAAAGTAAATTACTTCTACAATTAGCTAATGTAACTTTATTAATAAACTTTTCTAAGAAACTATCAGTTTTAATTAGAACTGATAGATTTTTAAAAATTAGTGATTTCATTCGATTCATCTCTTTAGTTAAAATAATATCTGAACTTTTTAAATCTCCATTACAAAATTTTAATGTTTCTAAAAAGGTATCAATATCTTTTAAAAGAATATTTCCTAAAAAAGAATTTTGAAAAAAATCAAAACAAACTTTAAGGTGAGTTAACGTAATTACCTCTTTAAAATATTCTTGAAATTTTTCAAAGTTTAGTTCTTTAAGCGTTGGTTCTGAAGGTTTCTCAGGATTTACATACACAATAAAAAAAGCTTTTAATAAGCTTTTATTTTGACAAAAAAAATCAAAATTAAAATTATTTATAAAAAGTTCAATATCATTATCTAAAGATGTTTTAAACGTTTGACAAAAAAAACTTTCAAAATCTTTAATAATAATATTAGGAAGATAATCAAATTCAATAAAAAATTTATAAAGGTACGATAAAGATGCTATTTTTAAATTCTTTATATTTCCAGAAAGAGATATACCTTTAGCATTTGAACTATTAATTTTTAGATCATACATTTTTAACATGTTTTTAGCATGTATTAAATCATTGCTTAAGACTCGTCTAGAAACATCCAATTCAATGGCTAAAGTATTAAGATTAATGTATTTATCTCTTAAAAGAATTAAAATTATATAAAAAACTCTATTTTTTTTAGTAAATTTTTGACATTCCTTTAAACGATCAATAAGATTAATCTCGTTAATAATTTCGTTAATAATACTTTGAGTATTGATTTTTTTTTGTTTAGATTCAACAAATGAATAAATTTGTTTGATATATAAGATAACATTTTGTCGATCCATTTTTAAAAATTCGGAAATAAAATCTATAGTTTTATACGATGAGAAACTTAAAAGCTTATAGATTCGTAAGTGGTTAGTATTGATATTAACTTTCATTTTAAAACTACTCCTTAAAAAATAATATATTAAAATTGTGTCATGAAAAAGTATAGCTCAAAAATAAGTATTTAATTAAATTTTAAATTTTTTAAACTTTGTTCAAGGACATGGTTATTTATAATATTTAAAATATTTAAGTAGTTATACGAACTTAAAAGTTTTATATTTTGATATATACAACTTTCATCACTTAAAACTAAATTATATTTTTGATTATATAAAGGTGCATTTAGTCTATATAAAAATGCTGGTTCAATATGAAAGTTGATGTGTGAAGCTCTACTTTCTAAAGAATTTATTAAATGATGGTCATCTAAAATTGTAATCTCATTAAAAAGTAATAAAACATTTTTTACAGTATTTTTGTTGTGAGCAACAATAAATTTTTTTAAAATATTTATAATTGAAATTTTATCATAGAAAAAAAGTTTTAAATTACATTCTTCTAACAAATTATCAATAATATAAAGAAATGAATTATCAATTTTTTCTAGAGAAATACTTTTAACTTTTAATATATTATTATTATATTTAAATAAAGAAATACAAATTTTTTTTAAAAGAATATTTCTGAAATTTGACTCTAACTCTTTTAAATTAAATTTAATTTTAATATTTTCTAAAAGTTGAACACCATTAGTATAAATATCTTCTTCAAAAAAAAATTTACTGTTTTTTAAATTAACAATAAAATGAAAAACTTGTTGTTTATACAAAAAACTAGTATTAGTTAGAACTTTAAAAATTTGTTTTTCAAGATCTCTATGTTGATCGTAATTTATATTTTTTAGTTTAAAATCAAATCCATTTGAAATATTACAAATAACATTTAAGGCGCATAAGAATGCCATTAAAAAACTAGTACTAGACATTTTGTTAGATGATAAAATTTTATGAAGGTTATTTAAAAGATCTAAAAAGTTATATTCAGAAAGAACAGTAGAAGTAAAAAAATCTTTATTTCTTTTGAAATCTCTACTCATAAAAAATCTTATAATTTTTTTACAAAATATATTTTTACATTCTTCAGATAAATAGATTAATTTAATTCCTTTGGAGTTTTGATATTCATAAGTTGTTTTATTTAAATCTAAAATTTTTTTTATATTTTGAAAATATCTAACAATAGAACTTCTAGATAAGTCTAGAAT
>JBOFRT010000150.1:0-1495 GCA_051651165.1 Cetobacterium sp. | reverse complement strand
CATTAGCTTCCCAGTAGGCGTAGATGTATCGATGTTTTCTTTAAATGACACCAAATGCACCTTTTTTTTGGCTAAAAGGTCAGTTATATGTAAAAGGTCCTTAGTAGATCTAGCTAATCTAGAGAAATCATGGACATATACAGTATCCCCTTCTCTAACAAACTCTAGCATATTTTTAAGTTCAGGTCTCCCCTCGATATCCTTACCTGATACTTTTTCAATATATAGTTTTTCCACCTTGGCCTCTTCCATCCTCACCAATTGGCGACTTTCATTTTGGTCCACAGTGGAGACTCTCACATATCCAACTTTCATACTTCCTCCGATAATTAAAATTCTTGGCTATATTATACAATATCGTTCGTTTAAAGTAAATAACAATCATATGTTCATAAAATATGTTCGAAAATTATTTTTAAGGCTTTGTAATTTTAATTTTAAGGCGTTCGTTTAGATTGTACCTTGTTAAAACTATATGAAAAATTAAAAATAAATAAAAGTGAGAAATATGAGGTTATGGGAGATTTTGTTTAAAACGCCAAAATTTTGAATAAATATAGTAATATAGCCATAAAAAATAACTAAAATATGTATTTAGAAGTTTTCTTAAAGGTAACAAGGGACTATTAAAATGATTTTAATATTGTTATTAAGAGTTTTTTGATGGAAGCGCTAATTAAATTAAAAAAAGCTGATTTCTATGTAATATAGGAATCAGCTTTTAAATATTTTTTAATTTTTAATATGTTTTTGATATAAAGTTTATTTTAAGAAAATTAAGTAAATATTCTAGTTTAAAAATTCTTTAAGATTTTTAGATCATTTTATTTCCCTTTAATTTCATCTTCTAGTCCCATTTGATGGAGAGTTTTTACTTCAAGTTTGTAATTTATTCCATTACCGTCTACTCGTTTATTAAGTTCTTCAACTACATTTTTTACAGAGGAAGGTATTTCTAAGGCAACTAATCGTCCTACTTCGGGAGATTGTTTTTCATCTTTTACAATTCCATCCCAATACATTAATAATTGATATACATCTAAAGGCGCAGCTGTTGTGCTTTTAAATTCGTAAATAATTATATTATTATTACTTTGTTTACAATAAATATCAACTTTAACTCCTGAACCACTCCAAATTGATCGTTCTCTTTGGACTGTAGCCCCTGTGTGTATTCCTTTTAAAATAGTTTCAAATTTTTTCTTTATACCTTCTTCAGTATTTTTTTGTGTTATTTTTTCTATTTTATATTTTGGATTATCGTTTAATTCATCTAATAATTTTACTGTATATTCATTATGAGGGTCTAATCCAATTTTATTGTTGATTGTTTTAAATTTGGGATTATCAAGAATAATTTCTCCAGTAAATCTATTCATATTATTATGAGGATCTATCTTCCATATCTCTTTTAATAAAGATGATTTTACAACACGTCCTCTAATTACTAAATCTACTCCTTGAGTTTGCTGATTACCCTGATAATAAATTTTAA
>JBOFRT010000149.1:0-3325 GCA_051651165.1 Cetobacterium sp. | reverse complement strand
AACCCTCGTGTTAAAATTTGCTGTTGTATATTTATCAGAAACTCCCAAAAGCTCCTTAAAATCCACTACAGAAACTTTATACTCTCTAACACTATCCCATTGCTTAAGCAATTTAAAAAGATTTTTAGAATAAACACTTCTCAGTCGAACAAAATCTATTAAATCAAACTTTGTATAGTTTCCTAAAATTTTATTTAAAAGATAATCAAATTTCTCACTCACCTTAATTCGAATCTTTTTAGTATCTCCATGAACACTGTATGTTGTAAAAAGATTAAACTTTTCAAAGCTCAACTCAGAGTGCTTCATTTTTATGTTTAATCCTAGCATCTTGTCATAAGTTGATTCCAAGTCTTTAATGAACCTTTTTACATTTCTATTTGAGTAATCTGAAAGCTCTTTTAACTCTTCAAATGTTATTTCAACTTCATCAGTTCCTAACTCTTTTAACTTAAAGCATATTGAAAAAAATAGATCGAGTTCTTTTTCTCTAAAACTTCCAAAAGTTACAGAGTTTAAATCATTATTATATCTCACAACTTTTTTACTCATACCTACACCTCGTATTATTACTTTATAATTTATTATACGCTTAAACTTATTACTCGTCAATTTCTACGCATTAATTATTGCAACAATTTGTAATAAGTTCTGCGACAATATGTAATAACTTTTGTAACAATTTGTAATAAGTAATGCAACAATTTGTAATAAGATACCCTACTTTAGCTCAATAAAATCAATGGCTAGATGAAGTCTAAATTCTTAAATCTTTAAAGTTAAATATTTATTTAAACTTTCTCTAAAAATCTCTTATCTTTTTTACTTTCGTATTGATAAAATTTGTAATAAGAAAAAACCAGTTAATTCTTTATTATTTTTAAAGGATTTAAACAAATCATTAGTAAATACAATACAAGTTAATTTTGTATATCCTAAGAAGATTTGTTTTTCATGTCTAATTTTTAGGAGGAATAAAATGAATTTTTTAATTTATTTCATTGTGATAGGATGTATCAGAATTAACCATTTAGAAATAGAAATTAAGATAATTCTCAAATAATTTCTAATCTAAACTAAAAAATGCAGAGTAAGTCTCTGCATTTTTTAGTTTATTTTTTTCATTTTGAAATCACTATTTCCTATATAACTCCACTTTCTTTTAACTCATTTATAAATACCTTAAATGATTCATTATTATTATTAAATAAAATAAATTGAATGGTTATTAATTCTATAGTTTCTGTTGAGAAATCAGTTAAACCTCTCATTTCTATTTTTTTTAATAAATTAAGCTCAAAAATTTCAGTTACAGATTTATTCGTTAAATTAACATTTTGAAATATATCTAAAATTATCTTATATTTTATTATATTTTCTATTGTTAATTTTTGTTCATCATTTTTTTTAAACTTAAAACATTGCTCTATAAATCTTGGATTTTTTAATTTTTCTTCAATCTGTTTCATATAATTATCTATTCCTATTAAAACTTTATCTTTCAAAGCTTTATTGTCAACTAATTTCTCATTTTGCATATCCCATCGTTTTTCAAAATCACCACTTCTAACCTCAATCTCTTTATTTATTATGTTTCTTACATTTATAAATTCACTATAATTTTCATTTTGTTTAAAATCTTCGTCTTCAATTCCATAAATCTGAATTTCACTTTCTGAATATTTTGAGATATATGAGTTAAAACTTATACTTTCTTTACTAAAAATTTTTTCCATATATTTTTTATCGTAAAGATATATAACTTTAAATTTTTTTCTATCACTTATTTTGTGAATCAATTGCTCGTCTATACCTGATAATAACAATGTAATTCTATTCAAGTCATTTATTCTTTCAATATTATCTAAGCACAAAACTATCGTAACTGGTAAAGATTCAATACACGAATTCAAATTATCACTCATAGAAAATTGTATAACACTTTTAAAAGTTTCTATAAAAGAATTTTGTAAACTAATTTCTTTAAAAATAGATGGTGAAAATCTAAAAATATGATATTTTTTAAATATTCTATTTATTTCAGAATCTATCTTTTTTAAAATTTTATCGTTAGTAGAATACGAAGAAATATCTATTATTATCTCTTCATATTTATTTTTATCTGAATTTTTAAAAAAATATTTTAGAAAAAAACTTTTTCCAACTCCCCACTCCCCAGTAATAGAAAATTCATTATAAACATTTAAAAATTGGTGTAATACTTTTATTTTGTTTTCTCTACTTGAATAAAGTGACTCTTTTAAATTATTTTCCAATGGATACTTTTCATTTATATAATTTAATAGCATCGGAAACATAACTGAAAATAACAATAAAAATATAAAAAATATAAACATTTGATTATTTAAAAAGAGAGATATCACAGCATAAAAATTCTTTGATTCTTTATAAAAATATATTATAAAAATTAGTAAAAAATATAAAATAAACTTATATAAATCCTTTAGATTGTTTCTATACTTTACGAATAAATTACTCATTATAAAAATACAAATTCCTGAAAATATAGTTATTCTGTTTTCTATTGATGGATCAGTATTAGTTATATCTAAAATAGCACCCACCAAAATATTTTTTTCTATGAAAAAAATAAAAAATATAAAAAATATAAGTTCCAATATTTTTCCCCCTGTAAAACATTAATACTAAGTAATAATATTTATAAACTAATTATATATATTTGTAAAGAATAAAATTATAAGCACGCTCGCCTCGCCTTAGCTAGTCCGTTGTTTACGGCGGCCTCGCTTGGTGGCCGGGGCCCATCCCCCGCCGGCGTCGCTCCAGATGTTTTTTTAGTGCAGGCCGGCCCAGGTAATTTTTCAAAAAAACATCTTTCGCTGGCATCCCCAGTTAATGTACCGTTTTATTTTAGTCGCCTCTTGGGGGGTGGGTCTCTACTCGGTCTTAGGACCTCGTGCCCACGGCCACAGTAACATAAGCTCGTAATCATAAAAGACATATTATCTATCAAAATTTTTTTAAGTTTAGGCGGAAATAAATTTCTCTCTCTTCTACCCTTGATCTCCGCCATACAAAAAGTTCGCGACGCGGACTTTTTGTAAATTACAATAACCAGAATACTTTCTAAATTTTGAAAAACCTTTCAACAAAAGATAAAATCTTTAGAAAAATTTTAAGTCCTAACTACTCTTAAACAATTAGCATTTTTTATAAACTTTTTAGATCCTTGATTTTTATTTAAAATAAGGTATACTCTAGTGTTAATATTATTTTGACTTGTTATTTAATTTTTTTAGTTGAGCACTTTTGAAAAGTATTTTTTGATGATAACCCAAATTTT
>JBOFRT010000148.1:0-1091 GCA_051651165.1 Cetobacterium sp. | reverse complement strand
ACAATTATATGAAGCAAATGAAAACCAACATGAAAAATAACCCAAATTGGTCAAATTATCATAGAGAACAAGCAGAAGAGAAAAGAATGAAAAATGCTCAAAAACCTAGTTTTTGGGATAAATTTAAAAAATAAAATTTTAAGAAAAAAAGGAGAGTTCTTTATACTCTCCTTTTTTCTTCAATTTATTTTACTACAATATTTACAATTTTACCTGGAACAACTATTATTTTTACAACAGTTTGCCCTTCAATAAACTTCTTAACATTTTCTATTTCTAATGCCTTCTTTTCTAACTCATCTTTAGAAACAGTTCTCTCTACTTCTAAAGTTCCTCTTAATTTTCCATTAACTTGAACAGCTATTGATATCTCATCTGCTACAGTTAATTCTTCTTTATGAGTTGGCCATGATTCTAAGAATAACATACCTTTATTTCCCATCTCTTGCCATAACTCATCACAGAAATGAGGTGTAAATGGTGATAACATAATAACAACATTTACCATCGCTTCTCTAAATATCTTTTTAGATTCTGATGTTTCTTTATCTGTTCCTAAAACTTGAGTTCTAAAATCTTGCATCTCATTTAATAACTCCATAGTTGCTGCTATCGATGTATTAAAGTGGTAGTCAGCTTCAATAGACTCAGTTACCTTTTTAATTGTTTGGTGTAATTTTCTAACTAATCCTTTATCTTCTTTACTTAATTTTGTATAATCGATCACTGTTGAATCTGTCAAGTACTCTTTGTTTTCAAGAACTAATCTCCAAATTTTATTTAAAAATCTTGCTGCTCCTGCTAACCCATTTTCATTCCACTCTAATTCTCTCTCAGGCGGGGCAGCAAACATTATAAATAATCTAGTAGTATCTGCTCCATATTTATTTATCATAATCTCTGGATCTACACCATTATTTTTAGATTTTGACATTTTTTCAACTTTAACTTGTACCTCTTCACCAGTTGTTTTTAAGAAAGCTTGAGATCCTTTCATTTCAACTTCATCAGGGTATAAGAATCTATTTTCATTTGCTGAGTAATATGATGGTCCTAATACCATTCCTTGAGTTAATAATCTTTTAAAAGGT
>JBOFRT010000147.1:0-10431 GCA_051651165.1 Cetobacterium sp. | reverse complement strand
TTTGAAACTGGAGATGTTAGGCCTGGAAGAGAAAAAGAAAGATGGCTTAATGTAATTTTGAAAAAGGGATAAAACTTTAGAAAGAATTAGAAGTTTTAGAATAAAGGTAGATATTATCATAGAATATGTAGCATTAAATCCAGTGAAAACAAGAGTTTAAAAAGCTCTTGTTTTTTGATATAATATAGACATTTATATAAATTAAACAAAAAGTATTTAAAATATAATTATACGAGGGGAGCCATGGGTATTCAATCAGAAGCAGAATTAGAAAAAAATTTAATCAAACAGCTTGTAAGCCAAGGTTATGAAAAGATAAATATAAGAAACGAAGAAGAATTAAACCTTAATTTTAAGAAGCAGTTAGAGCTTCATAATAAAAAAGTATTAAATGATAATCCTTTAACAGATAAAGAATTTGAGAAAATAATGATTCATTTAAGTGGTGGATCTATTTTTGATAAGGCTAAAAAATTAAGGGATCAATTTCAACTGTTAAGAGATAATGATGAAATTATATATATTCAGTTTTTTGACTCTAAAGATTGGTGTTGTAATAAGTTTCAAGTAACTAATCAAATTACAATAGAAGGTAAGTATAAAAATAGATATGATGTAACTATCTTAATAAATGGATTACCTCTTGTTCAAATAGAGCTTAAAAGAAGTGGAATAGAGTTAAAAGAAGCTTTTAATCAAATTAATAGATATCAAAAGCATTCATATGGAAAATTATTTAACTTTATTCAGCTATTTGTAATTAGTAATGGAGTAAATACAAAGTATTATGCAAATAATAAGAATCAGTCTTTTAAGCAGACATTCTATTGGACTGATGTAGAAAATAATAGATATAGTGATCTTCATAAGTTCACAGAAGTATTCTTAAACAAATCTCATGTTTTAAAAATGATAGGAAAATATATAGTACTTCATAAATCAGATCAAATTTTAATGGTCTTAAGACCTTATCAGTATTATGCAGTTGAAAGCATATTAAAAAGAGTGGAGAATCTTCCACCTAAGAATGGATATATTTGGCATACAACAGGTTCAGGTAAAACTTTAACCTCTTTTAAGGCAAGCCAATTATTGACACAAAATAAGAATATAGATAAGGTAATTTTTGTTGTTGATAGAAAGGATTTAGACTACCAAACAATAAAAGAGTTTAAAGCCTTTGATAAAGACTCAATAGATGGAACAGACAATACAACTCATTTAGTTAAGCAAATAACTGACGATAAGACACAACTTATAATAACTACTATTCAAAAGCTAAATAATGCTATTTCAAAGAGTCATTTAGAAGGCAAAATGAAAAATGCTAAAGAAAAGAAGATAGTGTTTATCTTTGATGAGTGCCATAGATCTCAATTTGGAGATACCCATCATAAAATAGTAGAGTTTTTTACAAATAAACAGATGTTTGGATTTACAGGAACACCAATCTTTGCAGAGAACGCTATAAAAACTAAGACTACAAAAGATTTATTCCATGAGTGTCTTCATAAGTATTCTATAAAAGATGCGATAGGTGATGATAATGTTTTAGGTTTCTCAGTTGAATACTATAATACTTTTAAATCAAAAGATTTAAAAGATAAAGAGGGAAATGATTTATCAGCAGATGATTTAAATGTTGAAGGGATAGACACGGCAGAAGTTTTTGAAGCTCCTGAAAGACTTGAAAATATAGTTGATTTTATTCTAGCAAACCATAAAAGAAAAACCTATAATAAAGAGTTTACTTCTATATTTGCAGTGAGTAGTATTCCAACTCTTATAAAATACTATGATATATTTAAAAGTAAAAATCATGATTTAAATATAGCCACAATTTTTACTTACGCTGCTAATGAAGAAGCAAAAGATACAGAAGAAAATACTGGAGAAGAAGTTCCAACTATCCACACAAGAGAAAAGTTAGATGAGATAGTAAAAGATTATAATAAAACTTTTGGAGATAACCACAACCTTAATAAAGATGGTGGCTTTAATGCTTATTATATTGATATTTCAAAAAAAGTAAAAGAAAGAAAAATAGATATTTTACTTGTCGTTAATATGTTTTTAACTGGTTTTGATAGTAAAACTTTAAATACTTTATATGTCGATAAGAATTTAAAATATCATAATCTTATCCAAGCTTATTCAAGAACTAATAGAATATTAAATGAAAAGAAAAGTTATGGAAATATTTTATGCTTTAGAAATTTAAAGAGAAGAACAGATGAAGCTATAACACTATTTTCAAATAAAGAAGCAGTTGAAACAGTACTTATGAAAGATTATGCTGAATATGTAACTGATTTTAATAAATATGTGGATAAATTATTTAAAATAGCAAGTTGTGTAAATGATGTTGATAAACTAGAAACTGAAGAGGAGAAAGCGGAGTTTATAACAGCCTATAGAAATCTTATAAGAGTTATGAATAGACTAAATACATTTACAGAGTTTTCTTTTAATCATATTGATATTGAAGAGCAAGAGTTTGAAGATTATAAAAGTAAATATTTAGATTTGTATGATGAAGTAAAAAATAAAACAACTAAAGAAAATGTATCTATTTTAAATGATTTAGACTTTGAAGTGGAATTGTTAAAAAGGGATGATATTAATGTAACCTATATTATGCTTCTATTGAAAGAGTTAGATCCTAATAGCGAGAGCTATGCAAAGGATAAAGAGTTTATCTTAAAATTATTAGATGGTTCAGAGGAGTTAAGAAGTAAGAGAGAACTTATTGAAAAATTTCTAGAAGAAAACCTACCTTTAATTTCAAAAGAACAGGATGTAGAAGAAGAATTTGACTTTTATTTAAAAAGAGAAAAAGAGGAAGCTATTGAAAAATTCATGGTAGAAGAGAATCTTTATGAGGAAAGACTGAAAGAAACAATAGGTGAATATGATTTTTCTAGAAAGCTTGATAGAGATATGGTAAAATCAACTTTTATAGAGAAATTAAAGTTAAAGGAAAGAAAAGCTAAAATAGAAATAGTAACAAATACTATAAAAGATTTAGTAGATAGATTTACTTGGTATTAAAAAAAGGGCTTCGTGCGAGGCTCTTTTTTGTTTTTTAAATAAAAAACAAAAATTTTATTGACTTTTTTATTTTTTAGAGATATAATCATTCTTGTATGACAAAATAATGTTTTTTAAATAAAAAACACCAAAGGAGGGGGATGTTACATGAAGTAGTTTTTTTTAGAGAAAATATATTGGGAGCAAATGATATTTGTTATTTAAAAAATAATAAAAAAGAAGATAGGTATTTTAAAAAAATAGCTGAAGATGAGGTTATTGAAATAAATAGAATTTCTCCATATGATTATACAAGTGGAAAATTTAAAGAAAATGACCCTAATATAAAAATTATTCATAAGGATAAACTACCAAAACAGTTTGAAGTATTATTATATGAATTTCATTATATAGAAACAAATAAGAAATATAAGTTAGAAAAAATATGTGTTCAAAGCGATTATGATTTAATAGATTTTGAAAATGAAAAATTATGTTATTTCATTAACATACAAGAATAAAGCTTTCTAAATAAAAAAGAAAAAAGTTCATAATTAAAGCAATTATTTAAAATAAAAGAGGAGTGTAATAAACGTTATACTCCCATTGACAAATAGGGAGGTGACAGATGATTTTAGATGAACTATTTGATATTAAATTAGGAATACTCTTAAATAGAGTTAAATCTAATGAAAAAACAGATTTTAAATGTAGAGCTTTTACTATAAAAAGTATTGAAAATAGCACTATTATAGGAAATAACTTAGAAGAAATTTATTTAAAGCAAGAAACTTCTGGAGATATTTATTCTAAAGAGGGAGATATATTGATGAAAGGATCTCTTCCTTTTAGCTTTGCTTATATACCAAAAGAATGGGAAGGAATTTTAATTCCAAGTAATTTCTATATTTTAAGGTTAAAAGAGGAGTATAAAGAGAAAATATTACCTCAATATGTATTTTATAAATTACATTCAAATGATATAAATAATCAATTTAAGAGAATTTTACAAGGGAATGCAGCTGTAATAACATTTAACAAACAAGACTTACAAGCTATAGAGCTTGAAATACCAAAAATAGATGAACAAAAAAAGAGATTAAAATTATTTAACTTGATGAATAAGAAATTAAATTTCTTAAGAAAAAAAGTCGAGTTAGAGGAAAAATTATTAAAGGGTATCATAAATAACTATTAAAAAGGAGAGTAAAAAATGTCAGAACATAAACAAGAGTTAGAAAAGAGACTTTGGGCGATAGCTAATGAACTTAGAGGAAATATGGGAGCTGATGAGTTTAGAGATTACATACTAGGTTTTATATTCTTTAAATTCTTATCAGAGAAAATGGAAAAGTTTGCTTTAGTAGAACTTGATGGAGAAATAGAAAAGTATAGCGATATAGAAAAAGATCCAGAACTTTTAGAAGAGCTACATGAAGAAGCTGTGGAATCTTTAGGATATTTTATAGAACCAAAATATCTATTTCATAACATAGCTGAAAGAGCTAAAAATAAAGAGTTAATTATAGAAGATTTAGGTAAAGCTTTAAAGCTTGTTGAAGAGTCGGCATTAGGACATGAATCAGAGCATGAGTTTACTGGACTATTTGAAGATGTTGATTTAACTTCTACAAAACTAGGAAGAACAGTGGATCAAAAAAATAAGTTAATATCAGAAGTAATAAAACATCTTGATGAAATTAATTTTGGATTTGATGATACAGAGATGGATGTTTTAGGAGATGCTTATGAGTATCTAATTGGAGAGTTTGCAGCAGGAGCAGGAAAAAAAGCTGGAGAGTTTTATACTCCTCAACAAGTATCAAAAATACTTGCTAAAATAGTAACACTAGGAAAAGAAAGAATAAGATCTGCGTATGACCCTACTTGTGGTTCAGGATCATTACTTTTAAGAGTAGCAAAAGAGGCTAATGTTTCTCATATTTATGGGCAAGAGTTAAATACTACAACTTATAACCTTGCTAGAATGAATATGATATTACATGGTGTAAAGTTTGCGGACTTCGATATAGAACAGGGAGATACTTTAGAAGAGGATAGACATGGAGACAGAACTTTTGAAGCAGTAGTTGCAAATCCACCATTTTCTGCTAACTGGTCAGCTGATCAAACATTTTTAAGTGATGAGAGATTTTCAGCTTATGGAAAATTAGCTCCTAAAACAAAGGCTGACTTTGCTTTTGTTCAGCACATGATTCACCATTTAGATGAGGATGGAGTAATGGCAACGGTATTACCTCATGGAGTATTATTCCGTGGAGCAGCAGAGGGCGTTATAAGGGAGTATCTAATTAAAGAGAAAAACTACTTAGATGCAGTAATAGGATTACCAGCAAATATTTTCTATGGTACATCTATTCCAACTTGTATCTTAGTATTTAAAAAGCATAGAGAAAATAGTGATAATGTTTTATTCATAGATGCAAGTAACCTGTTTGAAAAAAATAAAAATCAAAATATGCTAACTGATGAGCATGTAGAAGAGATTCTAAAAACTTATGAAAAAAGAGAAGAGGTAGAAAAATTCTCACATCTAGCTACTATGGAAGAGATTGCAGAAAATGACTATAACTTAAATATCCCAAGATATGTTGATACTTTTGAAGAAGAGGAAGAGATTGACTTAGAAGCTGTTGCTAATGAGATAGGAGAGCTTGATAAGGAAATAGTGTCAGTAGATGAAGAGATAAAAAGATACTGTGAGGAGCTTGGCATAAAAGCCCCTATATTATAGGAGGAATTATTATGGCGTTAGAAAGAAGAGATAATCTCTATGATGATATTAAGACTCTTTTGGAGAGTGCTAGAAAAAAGGTTTTATCTACAGTAAATTCTACAATGACTCTTACATATTTTTTAATAGGAAAAAAAATAGTAGAAGAGGAACAAACTGGAGAAAGTAGAGCAAAATATGGAAAAGAGATTATAAAAAATATATCTATAAAATTAACAGAAGAGTATGGAAAGGGGTTTTCAGAAACAAACCTAAAGCAAATGAAATCATTTTATGAAGCATATAAAAATAGTCAGACAGTGTCTGACCAATTCAAATTAGGTTGGTCTCACTACATAACTCTTATGAGAGTTAAAAATATAGATGAAAGAAATTTCTATGAAATAGAAGCAATTAATAATAACTGGAGCTTAAGAGAGTTAAAAAGACAGATGAATACCGCTCTATATGAAAGATTAATACTTAGTCGTGATAAAGAAGAAGTAAAAGCTCTATCTACTAAAGGACAAATTATAGAGAAGCCTAAAGATATAATAAAAGATCCTTATGTTTTAGAGTTTTTAGGATTAGGGGAGATAAGCAGTTACTCTGAAAATACTTTAGAAACTACAATTATAAATCATATTGAGAAATTTATAATGGAACTTGGAAAAGGATTTTTGTTTCAGGGAAGACAAGTAAGGTTTACCTTTGATGAAGAGCACTTCTTTGTTGATTTAGTTTTCTATAATAGAATCTTAAAATGTTTTGTACTTATAGATTTGAAAATAGGGAAATTAAAGCACCAGGATATTGGTCAGATGCAGATGTATGTAAATTATTATGATAGATTTGTAAAATTAGATGATGAGAATAAGACTATAGGTATTATTATTTGTAAAGATAAAAATGACACTTTAGTTGAAATAACTTTACCAGAAAATAATGAACAGATTTTTGCAAGTCGATATATGACAATACTTCCTTCAAAAGAGGAGCTAGTTAAAATTATTGAGGAGGAAGAGAGAAATGAAAAATAAAGTACCTAAATTAAGATTTCCAGAGTTTAGTGGGGAGTGGGAAAAGAAAAGGTTGGAAGATATTTCAATAAAAGTTAACCTAAAAAACAAAGAAAATACAATAAATATAGTTTTAACGAATTCAGCTACTCAAGGAATTTTAGCTCAAACAGATTACTTTGATAAGGATATTGCTAATGCAAATAATTTAGATGGATATTATATTGTTAATAAAGATGATTTTGTATATAATCCAAGAATTTCTAAACATGCGCCTGTAGGACCAATAAATAAAAATAATTTAAAAATTGGAGTAATGTCACCATTATATACTATTTTTAGATTTAATAGTGAAAATTTAGATTATATTTCTAAATATTTCTCTAGCAGATTTTGGCATAAATATATGAAAGGTATAGCTAACTATGGAGCAAGACATGATAGAATGAATATTACAAACTCTGATTTTTTTAGAATGCCTATAAATTTTCCTTCTCTTCCAGAACAAGAAAAAATAGCTAATTTTCTGTCTTCTGTGGATATAAAGATAGAGAAGTTAGAAAAGAAAAAACAGCTACTAGAGAAGTATAAAAAAGGGATGATGCAAAAATTATTTAGTCAAAAGTTAAGATTTAAAGATGATAATGGAAATTATTATCCTGAGTGGGAAGAAAAGAGATTGGGAGAAATTTTATTTGAACATAAAGAAAAAAACAAAGAAAGGAAAATATTAGAGGTCTTTTCAGTAGCTAAAGAGAAAGGTGTTATCAATCAAATAGAACATTTAGGTAGATCATTTGCATCTAATGACACTTCTAATTATAAAATAGTTTTTGAAAATGATATTGTTTATACGAAAAGTCCAACAAGTGATTTTCCTTTTGGAATTATAAAACAAAATATGACAAACAGAAAAGGAATAGTATCAACATTATATGCAGTTTATAAACCTGTGAATAAATATATTGGGTTTTTATTAGATTTATATTTTAAGTCTCCTATAAATACATATAATTATTTAAATCCATTAGTTAATAAAGGAGCGAAAAATACAATGAATATTAATAATTCAGATTTTTTAAATGGAGCTAAAATCAAACTTCCTATAAATATAAAAGAGCAAGAAAAAATAGCTAATCTCTTATCTTCAATAGATAGAAAAATAGAATTAGTAGAACAAGAGTTAGAGAAAAACAAAGAGTTTAAAAAAGGATTATTACAACAGATGTTTGTATAAAGCGATAGTCTACTAAGATATAAGGAGGGGAATGAGTGAAAAAACTAAAATTAATAGTAAAGTTTATAAGTTTTATAACATCTTATTTACCACTTTGGTTTTTACTATTTATTAAATATTTATTCCTAGAAGATAGTGATGGAAATTTTGTTTTATGTGCTACTCGTAATATAGGAAAATTTACCTTTACGTTACCATTTCCTATTCCGGTAGCTAAATTTAATAATATTAGTTTAATAATGCTTTTTCTCTGCGTATTTTCTTTAGGAATAACTTTAATATTTATTAAAAGAGAAAGTAAAAAAGTAAATAATCGAAAATTCTTAAAAGTTATAAATATAGATAGTGAAGCATCAGGCTTATTAAGTTATATTTTTAGCTATGTAGTTATTTTTTTAGATATAGGTGGAACCAAAGATATTTTTATTAAAATTTTATATGTAGGGCTTATATTTTACTATTATAACAGAGGCGATATTCTAATGTATAACCCAACATTAAGCTTTTTTAAATATCATTTATGTAAAGTAAAGATAGAAGGCAAAGAAGAAGTTATTTATGTAATAACTAAAAATGAACTTACTAATTTAGAGATATATAATTTTAGGCATATTACAGAAAATATTTATTTTTTATAGGAGGAAGAAAAAAGATGCAAATTACCAGATTAGAAGATATAAGAAATAATATAAACCAATCTAATGTTTCAATGTTTTCTTTAAGAAAAGAAGCGGGAGAGTATATAACAAAAGAAATTCCAATAAATGAAGATATGGTTCTAAATTTAAAAGAAATAGGGAAAAATACTTTAGATATGCTGGAGAAATGGGCTATAGATTTGGATAAAGAGACAATAGATGAATTATCCCTAGAAGACGAAGTTACTAAGGTTTTTTATGTACCTATGAATGAAGTGGAAACTTATTCAGTATTTAAAGAAAAAATATCACAGCAAAATAATCCTGAAGGAAATTTGAGAGAAGAAGAAAATGTAAAAGTGATAAAATCATTTATTATTCATTATGAATATCAGGGAGTGGACGGACAGATAAAGTTTATAAATTTATTTCAAAAATTTTCTGCATCAGCTTTATTTCATAGAAAAAAATTTATGAGTATATATATAGATGGGGAGTATAAGGCAATAACTTCGGATACTTTTTCTTTAGAAGAATATGGATCTGTAATTGCTATCGAAGAAGATTCAAAATTATTAGTAAGAGATAAGGATAGCTTTGAAAAGATATTTGCTTATGAAGAGGCACATAAAGAATTTACTATATCTTTTTTTGATAGCCACAATAACGCTTTTATAAATATAGAGGCTATAAGAGATAAAGTTATAAACAGTAAAGGCTATTGTAGAGAAATATATAAAGTAAGTAAAAGTGGTAGACATACTAATATTCATATACCTAACTTAGAACGTTTAAATGAAAATTTAAATTTGAATCTGAATATAGAGAATGGGATTTGGAATATAGGAGAGCATGATAAGCTTGATATTGTATTTAAAATTATGAATAGGGGTTTAGCTAAAGATGCCTTAATTCAAGAGGATGAATTTATACTAGCAGATTCTTTCAAATCTATTAGGAGAGCATAATAGGTTTTGTTTACTATATCTTTAATCCTAAATTAAAGAGGCTGACCAATAAGGTCAGCCCATTTATTTTTCACCACAACATGTAGTGATTTTACTTCTGACAAAACACAATATGTTGTGATAAATTTATTTGTTTTTTGCTTTTTGGTCAGCCTCTTTTGTATTGTCAGGTGATGTATTAAAAAGACTAGACCACAAACGATATAGTAAATTTTATATAATTTTGTATATATTTCGATTGTTCTTTTCTTTTTCTATAGATATATTGCATTATAAAATAAAAATATATTTAGTACTAAAAATTATTATACTAATTAATAAAATAACTATTATTGTAAAAGCACATATTAAAGAGTATAATCAAATTAAAGTTTAAGTAAAAAAATATTTAGGTGGATAAAGATGAAAGAAGAATGTTTACTAGTTATTGTTAACCAAAGCTATAGAGAAGGAATGACACAAGAAGAAGTATACAAAATAGCAAGAAAATCTTGGAGAGTTTCATTAGATAAACTTTCTAGTTTAAAATATGTTTTTGCCGTTTCAAATTTAAAAATTGTTGGGATGTTTGAATGTTATGATTGGCATGAAATAAAAGATGAAAAAAATTTAGAATATAATGGCGAAAATCTTGGAAGAAAATATTTTAATGGCACTTTAATAAAAGAAAATATTTTAAAAAAATATTTATCTTCAGATATTTCGTTTATAACAGCAAAACAACAAACACCGACATTATATTTAAAAGATAATGTGTTAAGAAAATATAGAGTTTGGTTAGAAGATGTTTATGTTACTAGAAAAA
>JBOFRT010000146.1:0-1812 GCA_051651165.1 Cetobacterium sp. | reverse complement strand
AGGATACATTTTTGAAAACTTTCCTGGAGTTGTATTTGAATATACATGAGTACCATTTATTTGGTCTACAATATAGTTTAAATCAATTGATGTTAAATTAAATGCAAGCCCAATTAATCTTTCCATCTCTTTATTAGATAATTCTTGCTTTTCAAAAATTGAATATATACCTTCCTCTGTTATTTGTAAATCACTAGGTGAAATATTCTTTTTTACTACTTCCATTACTTCATCAATAATTTCCACTATTTGACCTTTATTTTCTATATTTTTTGACAACATATTATCTAAAGTAGTCGCTGAGTAATATAAATTAATTGATGGATTAACCATATAAACTCTTTTAAAATTAAAATCTTTTCCTTGAGAATCTAAATAAGATAAAATAGCTGAATGCGTTGCTCCCATACTATATCCCATTAAATAAGTGTCTGTTATTTCAACTTTCTCCTCTTTTTTTACTTTTTCTAACATATCTCCCATAATATTATACAAATCTAATCCGTCCTGAATCAAAACTCCAGGCACCTGACTATTTGACACGTTTAATATAAAATTAGAATTAAACACTGACGTTACAGTTAGTACATGGTATCCTGCATTATAAAATATCTTTTGAAAGTTTTTTGTTCTTGTAGAGTTATAAGCTGATCCTGTTCCTGATAAAACAAAAATTAAAGGAGCTTTTCCTTTTTGTTTACTTAAAGAAAAATTAAATCCTTTATCAAACCACATATTTGCAGGTACTTTATTACTTCTTTCTAACATAATTTTAAATTCTTTAGTTGGCACTTCATTTGGTATTCCTTTTGTCATAATCTTAGAACTTCCAACTATTGTTGCTACATATGGATTTTTCATTGGAAATTTATACTCAGCAAAAATATTTACTGTTAGAATTAACATAAATATTACTCTCATACATCTTCTCATTATAAAAATTCCCCTCCTTAAAATAAGACTAAATAATTTTTTTCAGCTCTTCTAAAACTCCATTTTCATTGTTACTTTTTGCTATAAAATTTGATATTTTCTTTATTTCTTCATGTGCATTTTCCATTGCAAAACTATATTTGCCTTTTTTTAACATTTCTAAATCATTCAAATAATCTCCAAAAATCATAGTTTCTTCATAATCTATTCCCAACTCTTTTTGAAGAGCCTCTAATGCTATTCCTTTATTAGATTCCAAATGACTTATATCTAACCAAATTTCACCTGAAACAACAATTTGACAATCTTTTTCATTTTCTATATGAGGATAAACGTTTCTTTCTGTTCCACTTAAATCACAATAAGTAATTTTTATTATTTCATCATCTATAAAATCTAAAAGATTTGAAACAACTTTTCTTTCCTCATAATATTTTTCTACTTCTGTAACAAATTCTATTTTAGTCGATTCAATATATGCAGATTTCTTACCACATAATACCACATTTGTTGTAGGTATCTTTCTTCCTATTTCAACATATTTTTTTATTATCTCTTTAGATAATATTCTTGAGTATATCTCTTTTTCTTTTTCTACAACATAACTCCCATTTTCAGCAATAAAAACTATTTTATTTTTTATCTTATCAAAATTTTTTCTTAAATTTTGATATTGCCTTCCACTAGCTACAACAAATTTAATACCCTTTTTCTCCATTTCTGAATGAATCTCCCAAAATTCATTTGAAAACTCTTTTTTATCATTTAAAAATGTTCCATCCATATCTGTAACAACTAGTTTTATCATTAAAATCTCTCCTAATACTTATTTATTGTCTAATCTATTTCTTACATCATATAAAATAATTCCTGTGGCCA
>JBOFRT010000145.1:0-2292 GCA_051651165.1 Cetobacterium sp. | reverse complement strand
CTTTTTTCTCTATTCCAGTTCTTATGGTTTTTATTAAATAATTAAGGCTACTTACATCTTGGCTCACTTCTTTGTAAGCCCATAAAAGCCCTTTTACGAGGTCGTTTTCTTTAAACATTTGTGTTAAAATTTCTATATTATCAATTGTCAGTAATTTTTCAATAAATCTGTTCTTTTTTGTTTTTTCGATTACTTGATTTAATTCTTTTGAAATCGTAATAATGTCTATTATATCATCAGTTTTTTTAGGTTCTATTTTTTCAATTTTTCTACTCCAGGTAAATTTTAAACTTGTAACTCTTTTTCCTGTTTTTATTTTTTCTAATTTTAAGTTTGGAAAATATTTAGGTAATTCTAACATTATGGGAGTTAAAACAAATTTATCTATTTCAGACAACCTATATTTAGGTGGAATTGCTAATAATTCTCTAAATTCATTTATTTGAATTTCTCTTTCTTTTTTAGTTTCCCATTGCTTTAATAATCTAAATAAAATTTTACTATAAACACTTTTTAGACTTATCAAATCTTTTAAATCAAATTCAGTAAATTTCCCCATAAGATTATTGATTAGATTTCTAAATCTATCATCAATTTTTATTTCAATAATCCTTTCTTTGGGTTTTGTTGTTATATCTCCAAATAAACTGAAAGCTATATAATTTCCGTCTTTATCTCTAACTTCATCAACTAAAGTTTTTAATTTTAAATTTAATCTTCTTACGTTATTAATTAATCTTTGTTCAGAACGATGTCCTTCTATTAAATTTTTTAATTCACTAAAATCTATAACTACATTTCCGATTGTATTCATAGATTTAAACATTATACTAAAAAAAATATCTGTTTCTTTATCTGTAAATTTTCCCAACCTTAGATTATTAACATCGTTATGATATTTGATAATATCGCTCATATTTACCCTCCTTAATACTTAAAAATAATCTTATCATTACATTATGGGTAGTTATAAATAAAAACTACCTCTATTTTTGAAAGATTATCTCGTATAAATTCAATATAAATAAAGACTATCACAAATTAGGGTAATTGTCAAAAAAGCCTACCCCAATTTGTGCCAAAGCCTACCCCAATTTGTGCCAAAACCTACCCTAATTTGTGCCAAAACCTACCCTTATCCGTGCCAAAACCTACCCTTATCCGTGCCAAAACCTACCCTATAACCCCATTTCGAGCTAATGAAATCAATGGAAAAATGAGGTCTAAATTATTTAAAAGAAAAAAGAAAAAAGATTCTTACGCGTATACGCGCGCACGAAGGGAAATCTAAAAAAACAATTTTAACTAAAAACCTAAATTTATAAAAAATCTAAAATCTTATAAAAAAATTTTCGCATGATTCGAGGTAAGTTTTAAAAAATTATTAAGTTTTTAAATTAAAAAAATCTATGGAATTAAAAAAAGCCTAAATCAAAAATTTAGGTTTAAAATTTTATAAATTGAAAAGTTGAAGTTAAACATAGCCAATTTATAGACAGGCAATAGTCACATCATTTACACCTCACTAAAACGCACAAAATTGATTTTAGAGCCGTTCACAAAGATTACTAGACATAGTTTACAGGTGATAATTGAAATGGCAAAAAACGGCAAACCAGAGAGTTTAACGACGTTTTGAATTTCAGCCACCAAATCAATTTTTGATTATTAAAAACTTTAACCAAAATGGCAATAAAACAAAAAAATAAACATGTTTGAAGTATATCAAAGTTATTCTAAAAAGTCAAATCCCCGTTTACTCATACATAAAACATATGAGTAACCGTCATTTGAAAACATAGTAATATCAAGGGTTGTTAAGAGAAAAATCCAAAAATAATGAATGTTTTCGATTTTAATCGAAAACACCCCCTCAGTCATCAGCCATATGGCTGACCGCTCCCCCTAAAAATGGGGGACGCTTGACTCAAAAAAATAAAAAAAAGCAACTTCGTTGCGTCCTTAGGGAAAATTACTTGAAAATAAAAATTAAATAATAAAACTTTACAACACACACACACCGTATGTATAATATGTAAAAAAAGGTGGTGTTAAAAATGGCACAAATATCTGAAAGAATAAATATAATGTTTAGTAAAAAAGATTTAATAGAAATTAAAGATTATTGCAAGAAAAAAGGAGTCTCTTTTAGTGAATTTGCGAGAAAAACTTTGATTAAAGAAATTAAAGAACAAGAGGAAATGGATTTATTAAAGTTTATTAATGAAAATTGTGGATTTGTTGAAAAAGACGAAGAAAAAGAAATAGTAAACTTTATGAAAACTTATGATG
>JBOFRT010000144.1:0-4031 GCA_051651165.1 Cetobacterium sp. | reverse complement strand
CTAATAAAAACGACGTTGTTAAAGTTCCTATTAGCATTACATTTTTTAATCTCATTTAATCTCCTCCTGATTTTGTATTATACAGATTAACACTATTCTAATTCTTTTTTTGATTAGTAGCAAGTTTTTGTTAAAAAATAAAAAAAATTGCAGAACAAAATCTGCAATTTTTTATTTTATTAACTTTTTTTTCTAAGCATATATTTTACAAGTGGATAAACTAGCATCAATACACAAGCAATCATCAATACTGCTGTTATTGGCCTTGTAAACACTTTCACTATATCTCCATTAGCTAAAGTATATGCACGTCTAAAATTAGATTCACTCATTTGACCTAATACAAGACCTAAAACTAGAGCTGCTGAATTATAACCTAATTTTACAAACATATATCCTATTATTCCTGCTGCAGCCATTAAAATAACATCTCCAGTATTATTTTTTAGAGCATACGCTCCAATTGTTGCTAGCATAACGATAACTGGTCCTAAAATTGTATATGGAATAGCTAAAATTTTAGCAAAAACTTTTGCTACACCCATAGCAACTATAACCATTACAATATTAGTTATAAGCATTGAACCAAATACAGATGCTAAATACTGAGGCTGTGTTTTTATTAATAATGGTCCTATCTGTACACCTTTTATAACTAATGCAGTCATCATTATCGCTGCCGCATTTCCACCCGGAATTCCAAGAGATAATAAAGGTACCATAGATCCACCTGTTGCAGCATTATTTGCTGCTTCTGATGCCACTATTCCATCAGCTATTCCTGTTCCTAATTTTTCTGGATGTTTTGATACCTTTTTCTCAATGGCATATGATAAAAATGATGCTATTGTAGCTCCGGCACCTGGAAGTATTCCAATTACAGTTCCCAAAATAGAGGATCTTGCCATTGTTGCCTTTGTTTCCCAAACCTCTTTAATAGATGGTAAAACTGTTTTCATTTTTGTTGATTCATTTTTTTCTTTATCACTCACTTCAATTTTTTTAGATTTAGCAGTTTGCTTCAATACCTCTGTTACAGCAAATAGTCCAATCATTATTGGAATCATTTCTATTCCTGAAAGTAAAGTTGAACTCCCCCAAGTAAAACGTGATATTCCTAACATTGGATCCATTCCAACACAAGCTAACAATAATCCAATCAAGCCTGATATTAGAGTTTTCACTATATTGTCACTATCTAAACATGATAAAACTGAAATTCCTAAAAAAGATACAGCAAATAGTTCTGAAGGTCCAAACTCTAAAGCTATACTTGCTAGTTGAGGAGATACTAACGCCATTGCAAATGCTGCAACTAATCCTCCAACTGCTGATGCAATTAATGAAAATCCCAATGCTTTTCCCGCTTCTCCTCTTTGAGCCATTGGATATCCATCAAAAGTTGTTGGTGCACTAGAAGGAGTTCCTGGAATTTTAAATAATATTGCTGTTATTCCACCTCCCGTTATAGAAGCACAATAAACTGAAACTAAAAATGCAATTGCAATAACTGGATCCATTGCATAAGCAAAAGGTAATGCTAAAGCTACAGCCATTGAAGCACTTACACCAGGCATTGCTCCAAAAACAACTCCTAGAATAGTACCTGCAGTTATTAAAAAAAATGTACTTGGATTTAATATAATTTTTAATCCCATACCTAACAGATCAAACATAACTTATAGCCCCCTTTTAATATTTAATAATATTCCTTCAAGGAAAAGTGCTAAGTTACGGAATACTCCAATTCCTCTTTCTAATCTTATATCTAGTAACCCTTGGAAAACTATATATAGAATGAACGTTATTACTAAAGAGTTCAGTATAACTTTAACTATATTTCTTTCTCCTAATAAAATTGCATAAGTTACTAAAAATCCAAAACATGATGTTAAGAATCCTATATACGGTGTCGAAAGTGCCATAATTGAAACCAATACCATTCCTATAAATAGTTTACTTTTTAAAAATCCTACTATATTAATCTTTTCATGAACTGTTTTTTCTTTTCTTAACTTTACTTGATTTATTACATTAACAACTAGTAATATAAGCATCAAAGATATAACTATTCTTGGCCAAAATGCAGCTCCTAACTCTGTTAAAGTAGGAGCTGGTGATTCTATTCCAACTAAAAAGAAACAATAAACATTAAATATAATTAGTGCTATCGAAAATATAATATCCAAATTTATTTCACTCCCCGCTATAAGTATTCTTTAGTTTGATATTACTTTTTACCAAATAGTTCAGTTAAAGAGTTGTAATCATTTTGCCACTGTGCTTTGAATTCCTCTGTATTTAACCATCCTTTTCTCTGATCTAACCCTTCTGTTTTAGCCCAATTTTGGAAAAAATCACTTGCTATAGCCTTTTGAGCTGCTGCTTCAAATGCTTCGATAGCTTTATCCGGTGTCCCTTTTATATAAAATATTCCTCTTGCAGGTCCAAAGTATGTATTTAATCCTAATTCTTTTGAAGATGGAACATTTTCATATCCAGGAAGTGTCAGTCTATCCTCTGTAAGAGCTAACAATACTTTCATATCCCCAGAAGCTACCATTGCTGCTACTTCAGCTGGTCCAACACATGCTATATCAACATGTCCTCCGATTACATCAGCATTTAATTGAGATCCTTCTGTATAAGCAACAGGCTCTATTTTTCCATCTGTTGCCCCCATTACACAAGCTGCATCAAGACCTGTTATTGTCATAACTCCAGCCTTTACTTTACCAGGATTTTGATCAACATATTCCATTAACTCTGTAAAATTATTATATGGTGATTTTGAACTAGTTACAAAGATATTTACATCGTGTACCATTTGAATTAATGGATTAAGTGTTCCATAGACATCATATGGAGTAGCTCCTGAAATCTGAGCTAATAAAGGTGAAGGTGTTGACATTATATATGTATATCCATCAGCTGGTTGTTTTGCTCCAAATTGAATACCTGATACCCCTCCAGCTCCTGATCTATTATTTACTACAACTGGAACTCCTAATTCTTTTTCTAAAGCTGTCGCAAATGTTCTTGTTGTAGTGTCTGCTCCACCACCAGTTCCCCAAGGGCAAATTATTTCTACTTTTCTTTCCCATTTCCAAGGCCCATCTACAGCAACTTTATCAGATGAATCCCCACATGCACCTAGTAAAAACGTCGTTGATAATACAGCTAAAACTTTTTTCTTTAACATAATATCTCCCCTTTTTATAGTTATTTTAAAACTCTGAGACAAAGTTTTAATTTTATATCCGGTATTCTGTATCCTGTATATGTTTTTTTGTATACAATAGAGTATACAACATTTTTTTCTATTGTCAATTTTATTTTTGTTTATATATCGTTGTTAAAATTATTTTTTAAAACACTATGACCTTTTATAATAGTTTATCAAACATCCATCTATTAAAATTTCTCTCTCTGTATCTGTTAATGAATCTATTTTTAATTCAATTTTTCTCACTTCATTATATTCAACTGAAATTAAATAACTTTCTACTTTATCAATTTTATTTTTTATAATTTTTTCGATATCTTTTACATATATATAATCTCCGCTTTCAAAGTTAATATCTTGATCTATAATAAATGGAATTATTCCCCAATTTATAAGATTTGATCTATAACGTTTAGTTGCATACTCTTTAGCTATGTTTGCCCAACCGCCTAAAACTTTTTGACACGATGCAGCTTGTTCTCTTGCCGATCCATCTCCTGGTTTATTTGCATATATTGTACTTCCTATTCCTACCTCTAGAGGATTAATGTCTTTATCAATCTCTTTAATTTTATAAAATATCTCCTTTAACTCTTCTACAAAAGGATTTTCATTAAATTCTCTTCGAATTTCAAATTTTTGAATTTCTTTAGCTTTTTCAACATACTTAGGTTCTCTTCTTGAAAGTGTAAATTCAGCTAATCTCATAGGATTTGAACGATAAGATGATGTCTCTCCTGAAGGTATTAGTTCATCTGTTGTAGTTACTGAATCTTTTATTACTGCACAAATTTTAAGTAATAAA
>JBOFRT010000143.1:0-3379 GCA_051651165.1 Cetobacterium sp. | reverse complement strand
CACTCTTCTTGGATTTTTTATTTATTTTTTCTCACTTTCTAAAGAAGCTATCATCAACTCTATTAACTCTTCTAATGTTTTCCCTTTTGTTTTTTCTTTTAATTTTTGTTCTTTTTCACTTTTTAACATAACGCCTCCTTTTATATCACTCTTTTTTATCATATTACTCTATTATTTAGTAATTTTATAAAAAATTACATGAAATATTTATATATAGTTATGTAATCATAAAAAATTTACATAAAATAAAAATGAGTTAATATTTTTAGAAAAGCTATTATTATTAAAAAAATTATTTAGCTGCCTTTTCAAGCATAATATCTAATATTACTTTATCTGTAGTTTGCATCCCTAGTTTTGATACTTTGCCTAAATTTTTTATAGTGTCTTCTGGAGTAGATGCACATATCCCATTACTTGAAGGAATAACTACATCCGAATAAGCTAGATATGCGCTCATCACTGCTGCATTACTTGCTGTTGCAAGTTTTAATGCACACCCTATTTTACCACCATCACATATCATTCCTGTCAAATTTGCAATCATATTAATAATTGTTTTTCCCATTTGATTTGTAGTTCCATCCATAAGATAAACCATTGCACTTGAAGCACTTGTTGCTGCTGCAACACCGCACCCACATGTTGCAGAAAGTTTTCCTGAAAATTGCTTAATATAAACATTTAAAGTATGAGCTATAGCTAAAGCTTTTAAAAGTTTAATTTTTTCAGATTCCACATACTTTGCAAATTCAACTACAGGTATTATTGTTGTTAATCCATGATTCCCACTTCCAGCACTACTCATAGCAGAGTATGGACACCCTGACATTCTACTTTCTGATGCACTAGCTACCTTAATCATTATTCTACTAAAAAGTGTATCTCCTAAAATATCATTTTTTGTAAGTTTTTCTAAACTGCGGGCTATTCCAAGACCATCTTTATTATGTTTTGATAAGCCAAAATCTGCTAAAGCACTATTCATCAATACTCCATCATACATAAATAAAAGCTCATCTTCTGTACAGCTATCGATTAAATCAACTATTTCTTCTATTCTTAAGTTTGATAATTTCTTATGTAATTTATTTTCTAAAACAGTTAATTCCTTTTGCTCATTTAGTAAAACACCGTTTTTTTCTATTAAAAAAATATTATCATGAGAATTTTTAATTATACATCTTCCAGTTCCTTCAGTTGTTTTAATAAATGTTTCAATATAAAGAACCTCTTTTGATCTATCAATAGTGACATTAACTAATTTTTTTTCGATTAACTTTATTGCTTTTTTACTAATTTCATCTGTTATTTTATTAAAAAGCTGAAGTTTATCTTTTGGATTTGAAAGTAAAGCCCCTAAAGCAGCTGCATAATTTAATCCAACATGTTTAAAGCCAGGTATTCCTACAGCCATTCCATTTTTATATATACTGGGGTTAACTATAACTTCAATTTTTTCAATAATCCCACCTAATATTTCTGTGGCTGTAGCAGCAGACAAAGCCACTGCTACTGGTTCAGTACAACCTAAAGCTGGTATAACCTCTTGATGCAAAAGTTCTAGTAATTCAATTTTATCCATTAGCTCTCTAACTCCTATAAAACATCATCTAAATTTAAAGTAACTTTTTCATCCTTTAAAAAACAAGGAATTCCAAGTCCACCTTTATTTTTTACTTCTTCATATATAGGATTAGTTTCTCTAATATTCAGATACTCTTTTAAAGCTGGAAAACTTGAAGATATATCTTTAAAATCAAAATCTACATTATTTTCTTTAAGTTTACATAAAGCGTAAATTGTATCTGGACATAAATGACTACCTATAACTATTATTTTCATAAAACTCTCCTTTTATACTTTATTTTTATATTTTAAATTGTTAAAACTTCCTCTTTGTTTTCTTCTATCCACTTTTCTCCCTCTACAACTCTAGAAACCATCATAGAAGCAATTGTATCTCCAGCAGCATTTAAACAAGTTGCCATCGGATCAACTAAAAATCCTAGTGTAGCAACAATTGGAAATGCTTCAGGTGGAAATCCAAATAGACTCACTATTAACATTTCACCTACTAATCCCCCTCCTGGGGCTCCAGATAATACAAATGCGCTAAGTATTGATACAACTAATGCCATAAGATACGTATCTATTCCTGCAAATTCAAGATCAAATATTCCAAATAAAAAACTTATTTTTAAAATCGATGAGATTACTGATCCATCCATATGCATTGTTGCTCCCATAGGTAATACAATTTCATATACATCTTTTGGAACACCTATATTTTTACATGCCGCCATATTTGTTGGTAGTGTGGCAACTGAGCTTTGTGTAGCAAATGCTGTAAGAGCTGGTGTTAATATGTATTTTGACATTCTGCTTACTGCCTCTTTTCCTCCAGAAATATAAGCATAAAGTGGAAATGCTAATATGGCATATAAGATACAAGTTGGATAGTATATTAACATTGCTCTCCCGTAATCACCTAATAATTTAGGGCCAAACTCACCAATTAAACTTGCAAAATATGCTCCTAGACCAATTGGAGCTAACTTCATAATTAATTCAACAAGTTTCATAATAATATTATTCATATTATTTAATAGTTTTCCAACTGGACTTTCCTCTCCTCCACAAACAGATACACTAAATCCAAATCCAATAGAAGCAATAATAATTGGCAACATATTTTTACGACTAAATAATCCACTAAAATCATTAACTGTTAAAGAATTTACAATTAAATTAGCTGCACTACTAGGAGTCCCCATATTCCCCGAATTTAAAACAATTTTTGCTCCAACTGCAGGTGGAAAAATATTAACAACCACAAATATTAAAATAGCTGCTACTATACCAGTTCCTATAAAAATAGCCATTAAGCTTCCTAAAATTTTCCCAAGTCTTTTCATATTTAGCATATTTCCAACTGCTGTTGAAATTGATATAAAAACCATTGGAACAACAATTGTAAACATTAAGTTCAGAAAAATATCCCCAATTGGCGAAAGAATCATAGCCTTTTCTCCTAAAACAACACCGACAATACTACCTACAATAATCCCCAATAAAAGTAAAATTGAACTTCCATAATTTCCCCAAAATTTTGATCTTTCCATTTTTTTACTACCTCCCTCAGTTTATAATTCGTCAACTGCTTTTTTTAACTGATCTAACACTTGCTTCAAAATACTTTTTGGACATGCAACATTTAATCTCATAAATCCATTTAAGTTTTTATCAAATGCTGTTCCACTATTTAAACCAAGTTTTGCTTTTTCAATCATAAATTTTTCTAACTCTGTATTACTAAGATTTAAAGCTCTACAATCCAACCACATTAAGTATGTGGCATCAGGTGCATAGGTTTTAA
>JBOFRT010000142.1:0-1366 GCA_051651165.1 Cetobacterium sp. | reverse complement strand
CTGTTGTAAATGGCCCCGTTACAGTATAGTCATAAACTATGTTATAATTTGCTCCCTTATTTACAAAAGTTCTTGTATATCCTTTTGATGCTAACATATTCTGTAGAGAGTTCTCAAAAGTTTGTTTTTGTAATCCAGCCTCTGGTCCTTTAGACGATAGGTAATACGTTCCTGCTGGAATTGGTTTTGGTGCATATGAGTCCACAGCTACTAAATGTCCATCCATTAAAGATGTACACCCCTGAAACATTAGTAAAGCTAATGGAGATAGATAGGCTAACTTTTTTAACATAATAAAATCCTCCTTGAACTTATCTTCTTTAAAATAACTTTACTATAATATTTTTATTCTTCCTTTATTTCTTTTTATAATTTAAAATACGTATCCTATATGAACTTGGAATAACATCTCATTATTTAAAACGTTGTTAGATACTGAGAAGTCCATTGGTCCTAGGAATGTATCCCAACCAATTCCAACACCATATCCTTGTTTTTCCATATCCCAAATACCTTTTTCACTTCCAAAACCTGAGTAATAGTTATATGTTCCAATGTTATAGTTAAAACTTAGATATAAATTTGGAGCAACAGTATACTGTAATCCTGCACTACCTATAAAGAAATTATCTGTATAAACTGAAGATATTGGTAACCCTACAAATGAATAGTTTCTACGAACTGGATTACTTCTTAATCCACCTAGATTAAACAACTCTGATAGTGGAGTATTTTCTGCATTATACATCTGTCCACCACTTAATCCAGTATTTAAAGACCAATTACTACTTAGTTGGAAATACTTCATTGCCATTACTGAATATCCTTCAAAAGAGTTTCCTTCCTTTGCATTTGTTTCAGAGAATACTTGTAACAATCCTTGACCACCTTTTGTTGCATACTCTGACTGATTCATCGTATCGTAGTAGAAACTAAACGTATTTGTAAAATATGATCCATCTTTTTTAAAGTATGAGAAATTCTCAATTTTCTCTCCAGAAGAGTAGTTTGTTTCCATATTTTTATAACTTAGTGTATATCCTGCAATTATATCATTAAATATTGTTGTTCCTATTGATAAACTTGTTTCAAAAGTATTATTTTCATAAGTTGAAACATTATCTCCACCTTTATATAGGAATATAGGGTTTAATCCATATCCTACTTCTGCTGAAACTAATAATTTATGGTCCCAAACATTATATTGAGTCATATCTGTTAATGATATTTTTGGATATTTTGAAAATTCAGCTTTTAATGTATAGTTCTTTTGAGAAAGATTAAACTTATTAAATACTGGTATTTCAGCTACAGCTTCTAATCCAGCTCCATAGTTTGAAACATAGAAAAGTCCTGCTTTTAACTT
>JBOFRT010000141.1:0-1096 GCA_051651165.1 Cetobacterium sp. | reverse complement strand
GTTATTGTATATAGAAATAAACAGTGTATAATTCAAAGGAGAATATTGTTTAGTGTTATGAATTATCATTGAGTGTCATCTCAAAAATAGGTATATGCTGCCCTCTAGTGCTCATTTGATCATTTCAATAATTTTAAGAGTACTGTTTCCCCTCATTTTAATTTACACATACATCTTGAAATGAAAAAAAAAAAATTAAAATGTTTATTTATGATATTTGTACTAATAAATATAGAAATTTGGTGTGTATATTTCAATTATTCATGAATAATTGACAACTTCTAAATTCCCTTTTTGTTCTTAATTTAAACATTCCCCACAGCAACACCATATGAGATGTACTATAATCGTTCGCAATTTAGCATTATCAGTATGTTGTCATCATGTGCAGAAGTTTATTATTAGTTATTTGCAGAAGTTTATATTTTAATTTTATATTTTTAAAATCCCTGCATAAAGTTATTTGTATAACTGGGCGCGATCATTATTAGGACAGTGACAGAAAATCTTCCAAACTGTAATTGAAGATTTTTAATATGTTCTTGTGATCGAATCTTGTCTAATCAATTGAATATTTTAATGAATAAGGTTTAAAAACATGAGCTTTCATGATTTCGTGATCACTCCATTTCAGAGAAATGACGCGCGGCTCTTTGTTTAATCCATTAGGAAATGAAGTTTGCACAGATGCCACACAGCGTCAACACATTAACACAGTCATACACATAAATATTCAAACAAGGAATGAAAAGAACATGAAAAAAATCACCTGTAAATGAGTTCGTGATCATTCACAGACATCAAACTATCAAACACGGCTCGCGATCTCGACATGAATGTCTTTCATGTGTTTATATTGTAGAATCGCTGGAATGTCTTCAGCATCTTCAGTATGTTGTCATCATGTGCAGAAGTTTATTATTAGTTATTTGCAGAAGTTTATATTTCAATTTTATGTTTTAAAATCCCTGCATGTGTAAAGATGTATTTGTATAACTGGGCGCGATCATTATTAGGAGACTGCGCGTCTCTTTGTGTGACAGAAAATCTTCCAAACTGTACAAGAAGCTTTTTAATATGTTCTTGTGATCGAATC
>JBOFRT010000140.1:0-2174 GCA_051651165.1 Cetobacterium sp. | reverse complement strand
CTCCATGTATCTATTTTTTTTAAACTCAAACTTTTTGACAAAAGTTTTCTTTCTAAGATATTCAAAAACATACTTGGAGCTTTATTTCCTAAGGACTTTCCAAATCTTTTTTTTCTTTTAAACTTCCCTTGTTCATTTACCTCAGTTCTTTTTGCTCTTCTCTGTAGTCCTGAAAAACTCATTTTTTCTACAAAAAACTCATCTCCTAAAGAGATTATCTCCTTAGCTAGTTTTTCATGTTGGTATTTTCTCACATCTGCTTGTTTTCTATATAGCTCTTTCAATTTTTTCTGAAGTCCTATATATCTATTGGATTTAATCCAAAGAACCCTTTTGTTTCCCTGTTTTTTTATTGTCCCATTAAGATTAAAATTATCTTTATTAGTGGCTCTTCTTGATCTATCTAACTTTCTTAAAATCTTTTTTTTCATGTGTTCAATATTATTAACTCTATCTGCTATTTCTAAAATTTTTACTTCTTTTTCGCTTGATATAGCAAGTGTTTGTGTTCCTATATCCAATCCTACTCTACCCTCACCAATAGGATTCTTTATCTCTCCAGTATTTAGATTAATCTTAACTAGTGGCACACCTTTAAAAATTATTTGAAGATAATATTTATACTTGTTTCTTACAAATTTCCTAATTATTCTACAATAACTAATAGGATTTTTTAAAGATTCTACTTCATATTGATTATTTTTATTTATTACTACTGGCACTTTAAGACCAAGCCATATTAAATTATTATCTAAAAATCTAATTCCTGTTTTATTAGATTTCCCTTCAATAGAAAATATAGAATCAAATTTTTTATAATGAATCTTATTTCCATTTCCAAAAAGAAGTTTTTCATAACTTTTCCATAAATTTGTAGCTAATTTTTGAGCGGTGAAGCTGTCTAAATTTTTTTTAAAATGATGTTGAAACTCTTTTACATCAGCATGAAACTTATATTCAGAAAATCTATATTCTTTATATAGAAGATTTAAATCTTTTAAAGCTTGTTTTCTCAACTCTTCATTTTTTATATTTTTGCATTGAGCTAGAACTATTTGAACTTTTCTATATCTCTTAGTTTTAATGAGTTCGTGATAACGTTTTGCAATTTTAGTTACTAAAGCATTATATATTTTTCTAGCTATTTCAAATCTTTTTTCTAAAATATCTTCTTGATAAATTTCTGTTTTAAGTTTAAATTCAACAACAAAATTACTCACATTATCACCTCACTTTATACTTTTATATTTTAAATACCAAACCACACCGTATTTACAAGAATAATCTATATTATTAGTCGATTTATATTTAATAATTTAAGTATACAGCCAATATTTATCTAATGTCAATAATTAAATATCCCCATAGCTAAAGCAAGGGGCTTTACGCACAATTTGGTAATAAAAAAACTCCCCAAGATTTCCTGGGGAGTTTTTCTTTTGTTTTCTCAGAATCCTTAGGGACAATTCCTCGAAAACATCAAATCATTTTATTCGGTCGGGGGACCTTTATGATTTAAATTATTTTAACCTTTAATTTTATAATCTGCAAATTTTTTTATTAACTCGAATAGTACGTTTTTTTGAAAAAAAGATAGTATAATACACCTAACAGTATATATATGATTCAATGATGTGAATTTCATTGTACAGGAAGGGAGCTAGGAGTGAGAAACTAGCTCTTTTCTAATTTTTTGTATTATGATATACTTTTCCAATATAATATAAAATTTCTGTTATTTTAGGAGGGCAATATGTCATTTTTTATGTATGTTTTTTTAATAGCTTGTGTGTACTACAATAAAAAAGGAAACCCCTGGTTTTTATACCATCACATTGGAGAATCTGGAGTTCCCACAGATTGGTTTGAGGAACACCTAAAAAATATATGGTTTTTAAATATGAAAACTTTAACAAATAGAGAGATGTTAGAATCTCTAGATAAACATGGAAAGTTACCTAAAAATAGTGTAGCTCTAACTTTCGATGATGGTTACTACGATAACTATAAAAATGCTTTTCCACTACTTAAAAAATATAAGATGAAAGCAACTTTATACCTTAATACTGCTTATGTAGAAAATGAGGAAAATAGAGCTTTTACATATTTAAGCTGGAAAGAGATTGAAGAGATGAGTGCTTCTGGTGTTTTTGATATTCAACTACACTCTCACA
>JBOFRT010000139.1:0-4992 GCA_051651165.1 Cetobacterium sp. | reverse complement strand
AATATTATGTCTTTTTAATCCAAATGGATATCCTGTTCCATCCCATTTTTCATGATGTAATAATACTATATTTTCTATTTCTTTTTTTTGATATCTTTTATTTAATATTTTTAATCCTAATTTACAATGATTTTGAACTATTTTGAATTCCTCCAATGTTAATTTAGAAGGTTTATCTAGAAGCCATTTATCTATTAATTGTTTTCCTATATCATGAAGAAGTGCCCCTTCTTCTAAAAGTACTATTTTCTCTTTTTCTAAACACATTAATTCTCCTAAAAGTTTAGCATATTGGCTAACCCTTAACATATGTCTTTTTAATTCTATATCTAATTTATATTCATCTAATATCTGATGAATATCATTTTTCTTGTATAGAGATTTCAATTTAAAATATGTCCTTTGAATATTCTTTAGATTTATTGTCCCACCCCTTTTTTTAATTTAGATTTTTTTGATTTTCTTCTTCTAGTTTTGTATACTCTAATCCTAATATTAATAATTCTAGTAACTCATCTATTGTTTTTCTTTTTAATTTTATCTTCAAATCTTTACTCATAATAACTACCTCCCACATTAATATTTTTTATAAGGTTTTCTTAATTTCCTTTGTTTAGCTTTAATAGAAGCTACTGAACGATCTAATTTTTCAGATAAATAGTAAAGCGATTTATTTAAATTTTGTTCTAAAAATTCTATTTCTTGCTCACTCCAAATTTTTATAGGATAAAGTCCCAACGACATTTTTTTTATTTGAACTTGATGAATACTTTTTTTCAATTTTTCAGATAATTCTTGATTTGTATATGTATTAAAATTTAATTTTAAAAATTCTATATTCTCTTCTTCCCACAAAGGCTCTGATTTTTTTGATTTTTTTTTAATCTCTTGATTTGAAATCATCTCCAAGGATAGTTGTTCAATTTCAATTAATAAATTATTTATATATGGGTTTATATTTTTTAAAATAACAATTGAACCATTATCTAAATTTAAATATGCATTTTTTTGAATAACTTTTAAAGTATAAATTTTATTTTTTTTTAAAATTAAATACAGCTTATTTTTATTTTCTTTAGAAAATGGTAATAAAAAAATTAATTTCTTAATTTCCATTAAATAATTTATCTTTATTAAAATTTTAAGCACCTCCATTATATTAAAATACTATTTTAATAGTTTATGGTATCAAACTATATAATATATTAATAATATATATTATATATCATTAATATATTATTCTTAACTCATTCATATAGAATTCTCCTTTACTTGTTTCTAGTTTTATATAATCAGTTAATTGGCATCTTTTTATTTCTTCTATAAAAACTGCTTCAAAGCTATTACCTATAGAAATATGAATTCTCTCTTTTCTAATACAATAATCTTTCAATACGATTAATTTATCTTTAAATAGTGTAGATTCTCTGTAAAAAGGATTTAAATGAATATAACTTGTAAAAATACTTCTTAAAAACTTTGGTTCGTCGTCAATATCTTTACAAATGACCCCATAGTATTCTGAAGATGATTGATTTAATGTGAATTGAAGATAGACTTTTTCATCTAATTCCTCTCTTGCTATTCCTTGAACATTTTTTATAGAAAAAATAATTAATACTTCATTACATAATCTTTCTCTTGCAATATTAAAATGCTTAGAATCTCGATTTAAAATATCTAATACTAACTTAGATACCATTATTTTTATTCTCTTCTTACACATTTTTTCTTCCCCCCTCTTGTTTTTAATTATACCATTTTATTTATAGCGTAAAAATACAACTTTTAAAAACTTATTTATTCCTTATAATTAAGTTGTTGATTTCTTTTTATAATCTTTAACATTAAATTAAAAGTTGTATAAATACAACTTTTAAAAAATTTATTTGAAAATATTACGAAAATAATATAGTATATAGTCTTCTGGTCTAGGAAATTAAAAATTTAGGAGGGATATAATGAAACAAATATGTTTATATTTTATAGTCGTAAATTCAATAATATTGGCTATTCAAAACGAAAGTATTAATCATGAAATTTTAAAAATTGAAAAAGATAGCATTCAAATTAAAAGTGATAAAAAACTCAATAATAACGGAACTATTTTTTCTCAAAATTCTTTAAAAGATGCTATAGACGAAGGAAACTTTTACTTAGCCAATGACACTGGAAATGTAATTCAAGCTGAATCAAATAGCGAAATTATAAATTTTGGAATAATCAATAGTAGTTTAAACGATATTTCAGTAAAAGATTTAGAAGTCATTAATTCTGGAAATGGTCTTATTGGAAATAGTAAGGTTATAAACAATGGAACTATCAAAGGTTCAATTGTTGCTATTTCTGGAGATGAAAAAGATTTAGAGTTAAATTCTAAATTTTATTTAAAAAGTGGAAATGGAATGATTGTAACTGGCGATATTATTAATGATGGTATTCTAAGTGGAGAATCCCTTAGTAAAAGTGGCTTCTCAAAAAAATCATCTACTTCTTATGTTAGTGAAAGTGGAAACGGTATTATAGGAAATGCAAATGTAAAAAATGATGGTGTCATAAAAGGTCAAAGTTTTTCAGAAGGTGGAATAACTAATAGCAGTGATGCCTATCAAACTACATCCACTTCAGATTCAGACGGAAGTGGAAATGGAATTATGGGGGGAGTAGCTATTGAAAATAGTGGCCTGATAACTGGTAATAGTCGCCAATTTGGAGGAGTAAGCGAGTCTATAGCATCAACTCCATTTTCATTTGTTGGAAATAGAGAAAGCGGAAATGGTCTTGTTGGAAATTCTAATTTAATTAATAAAGGACTTATAAAGGGAAATGCTTTTTTGCAAGGTGGAAAATCAATATCAACTACTGGATTTTTAAGTTCTATAGCTTATGCTGAGGCAAAAATGAGTGGAAATGGAGTAGCTATAACAAATAGTGATACCATTAACAATAGTGGTCAAATAGTTGGTAATCTTTCTATAGAAGGTGGAACTTATGATGATACAAAAAAAGACTATGAAAAAATAGAATTTTCTGGAAATGGAATTTCAATAGCAGATAATTTAAATAGTAATATCATTAATTCTGGAGTTATTGGTGGAAGTGGGAGTGCTATTGCAGCAACAAGTATAACTGGGAAAATTCTTAATGAAGGAATTTTATTTGGAAGAATGATTTTTGGAGATGGCAAAGAAATTATTTCTAATGATTCAAACTATATTATAGATAAAAATTTAACTGAATTAATTCCTAGTGATGAGCTAAATAAAGGAATTTATGTAATTTTAAATGAAGATAAAAAAACTATTAAAAAAGTTATTAATGGTATTGCTGGAACAAGTTCTGAAAATGGCAAAGAAATAATTAATGCAGATATAACTTCAAAAAATGATGATAGCTTTATAAAAATTAATGATAAAGTAGAATTTATAAATAATATTATAAATGGTGTCGGAGTTGAAGTAGGAGTTTTAGATATAAATAATACTTCTGTTAAATTAGACAATTCTATTATTAATTCTTATAAAACTACAGTTTCACTTAATAACGGAACTTTAGAAGCTAATGATACAATTTTTAACGGCGGTGGATTAGACGAAGTTGCAGCAACTATTGAAGGTAAAATTGGAAATAATAATATAAAAATATTAGGAAACTCTATAATAAATGGTAATGTTATTTTTGGAGATGGGAATGATTTATTAACTATAACAAATAGTGTTCAAATAAACGGAGACTTAAAGGGTGGATTAGGAAATGATACTTTAAATTTAGGAGAAAAAACAGTAGATAAAACTTCATCTAACTTAAATATATTTCATGATATAAGTGGTTTTGAAACTATAAATACAAAAGGAAATGTAACTTTATTTGAAACAGCAAGAATAAATGATGGAAATTTAAATATAGAAAGTGGAAATTTAACTTTAAGGGTTAATCCATTGGATAAAGATGAAAATGGACATATTAAAGGACATGCCTTATTTGGAAATAACGGAACATTAACAAGCAACGGCGGAAATTTAGTCATAGGACTAAATGGATTAGGAGAAGGTGCTATAATATCAATGGGAGGAACAACAATAGCTCCTGAAACAAATGATAGTTGGTGGAAAGATACAGATCATATAAAAACTAATTCATTAGTTTTAGATGGAAAATTATCAGCAGATGGAAAAGATATAAACATAACAGTTTTAGAATCAATACCATTAGAGCCGTCAATTCCAGTTCCACCTATAGAGCCTGAACCGCCAATAGCCCCTCCTACAGTTGTAGATTCTTTATTATATGAAAAATTAAATAAAGTATATCAATCAATCGTTAGTGCTGGAGAGATTGGAACCTTAGCTAATACAACTTTAATAGAAAATGTAGTAGGAGATTCTTACTTAGAAACTGTCCAAGGGGAAGGTGGAAAAACTTTTGAGGAATCTTTAGGAGGATTGTTAACAATTTTAGATCAAATGTATGCTAATAATCCTTATGCATATACTTTAAAATCATCTAGAGATAGTTTAAAACTATTTGAAGATAATATGTCGTATTTAACAATAAAACCTAAAAAGGATGAGACGATAGTCCAAGGTAAAGCAATTTATACTGGAGTTAAAAATGATAGTAGTGCTTCAGGAAAAAATTATCATGGATTTGATACTGGTCATAGAAACTACAAAACAACAACAAATACAGTTGGAGGTTTAGCAACATTTGAATACGGATTAAGCGATGATACTTCATTAGGATTTGTATTTGGTGGAAATAACCAAGATGTTAATTTTAAGGGTTCAAGTAAAATAAAAGGAAATTCATTATATTTAGGAACTTTTGCTAAAACAGATATTAATAACTTTAAATTTATGAGTGGAGTTGGATATCAATATACTTCAGCTGATGTAGATAGAAAAGTATCGAATAAATACGATTCATTTTCAACAGGAGATAAGTATGATATTAACTCATTAAATGCTTTTGTAGAAGCTAAATATGTTTATA
>JBOFRT010000138.1:0-1176 GCA_051651165.1 Cetobacterium sp. | reverse complement strand
TACAAGTTCATTTGATAGCTTATGTAGAAAATCTTTTCTACTGTTTTTAATGGTTTGGTGGATTTTAGCAACTTTTAATTTTGCTTTACACCAATTTTGTGAGAATTTAACTTTTCTTGATAATTCTCTTTGAGCTTTAGCGAGTTTAGCTTCTAACTTTCTAAAAAATCTAGGATAGTCAGCTCTTTGGTTATCGGAGCTAACAAAAAGTTCAGACATAGCAAAATCAAGCCCACCAATATTGTTATCGCTTGAAACTTTTTTAATATCCTTTTCAAACTCAGTTAGTAAAGAAACGTAGTAAGCACCGTTAGGCTCTTGACTAACAGTAGCTGATTTAATTACATAATTTTGAGGTATCGATCTATGAAGTTTAATTTTAACTAAACCTAGCTTTGAGAGCTTTAAATAGTTACCTTCAATTCTGATATTATTACTTGTAGATACTGTATTATATGATTTTCTAGTTGACCTTTTAGATTTGAACTTAGGGAAATCTGCTCTTTTCTGAAAAAAATTCTTATATGCAGTTTCTAAATTTTTAAGAGCTTGTTGTAATGCAATAGAATCAACCTCTTTTAAGAATGGTAATTCAAGTTTAAGTAGTGGGAGTTCTTTAGCTTGTGTATTGTAAGTTACAGATTTTTTTTCTGACTCATACAATTCTTTTCTCTGAGCTAAGAATCTGTTATATATAAGTCTAGTACAACCAAAAGTTGCATTAATTGTATTCGCTTGAATTTCATTAGGATATATCCTATATTTAAAAGCTAAGTTATACGTCTTCATAGTTTTGCACCTCCATTTTTTAAATTTTATTATTATTGTATTATACCATAATTTCTAAATATTTTAGTCTAAAAAACTAAAAAGATTGCCCTGATTCATCTTCTACCTAATAGAGGAAGAGGTTTTCTCAGGGCGTTTTGATAAAATATGCAATAACGATTGCAGCAGCTCCGATACTTAGCCAGATTCTCATGAGAGGAGCCATCCACTTCACCCATTTTTCATATGAGATTTGTGAAATTGCAAGATAACTCATAAGTCCTCCAGCAGTTGGATTGATATAGTTTGTAAATCCGTCTCCATATTGAAAAGCTAAAACAACAGTTTGTCTAGAAACTCCTATCATATCCCCTAAAGGAGCCATGATGGGCATAGTTGTTGCAGCTT
>JBOFRT010000137.1:0-31550 GCA_051651165.1 Cetobacterium sp. | reverse complement strand
GCACAATGGATTCATTTATTAATATTAACTGAAACAGGAAAATATAGAGTTTATGATGATACAGGCTTTGGAATGACAGATTTATATAATCTAAGAGGTCATAGTATATTTAGTACACCTTTTGGAATTATGGAGCTAGAAAGAGAAATAAAAGAAAAGATTCAAGCTAAACAAGAGGTTAAAGAGGTTATAGATATAAAATCATCATCTGGTTTTAACTCTTTAAAAATAGAGGTTACAGTAATATTAAAAAGTGGAGAGACTTTAACAGTAAGTGAGGTGAGCATTTAAGTGACAACATATAAAGTACCCAGTATAGATGAAATAGAACAAGAAATGTTGAACAATATTAGTGATGATTATGTAAAGGATGTTGGAACTTTTACAAGAGATTTAATAAGAACATTTGCTATACAGTCTCATAAATTTGAAGGTAAATTACAAGAATATTTTAGGAAGTTAGATGTTTATAATTTATCTGGAGAAGAATTAACAAGGTTTGTAGAACAAAGAAAAGGTTTACATAGAAAAAAAGCTAATCCTTCAAAAGGTATTTTGACAGTTGAAGGAACAGGAAATATAAAAGTTGGAGATTTATTTGAAACAGAATCAGGGAATAGATTTAAGGCTACTAAAGATGCAGCTATTTCTGGAATAAAAGAAATAGAAATTGAAGCTATAGAAGCTGGAAAAAATGGAAATGTAGGAGCTAATACAATAAAGTTTATGCCAGTTACAATACAAGGAATAACTAAAGTAACAAATAAAGCCCCAACAATTGATGGATATGATGAGGAAATAGATGATTCTTTAAGAGAAAGATATTTAATTGAAATTCAAAAGCCAGCAACCTCTGGAAATAGGTATCACTATATGCAGTGGGGAAGAGAAGTTGTAGGAGTTGGAGATGTTAGAGTGTTTCCTTTGTGGAATGGAAATAACACTGTTCAAATGGTAATAATTGATGATAATAAAGTTGTTGCTAATGAAGAGTTAATAAATAGAGTTCAAGAGTATGTAGACCCAAAAGGTCATAATAATGAGACTTGGGGAACAGGAGCGGGACAGGCTCCCATTGGTGCTTACTGTACAGTAAGTACAGCAACAGCCAAAACAATTAATATCCAATGTACTCTGATTTTAGAGAAAGGATATGAATTAAATATTATAAGGCCTTTAGTAGAGGAAGAAATAAAAAGATATTTAAAGAGTATTGCTTTTAAAAAGAATACTGTTTCATATGCTCTTTTATCTTCTTGGATTTTAAGTATTGATGGAGTTCAAGAGTGGACAACCTTTACAATTAATGGAAGTCAAGAAAATATACCAATTGGTGAAAAAGAGGTGGCAGTATTAGGGAGTGTGAATTTAAATGTCTCATAAAACACAAATTGTAAATAATCTTCATAAAATTTTTAGAAGTGATCCTTATATAAATAATTTACTTGGAGTAGCTGGTCAAAGATTAGATAACTATGAAGTAAGTGCTGAGAGCCTTCAAAAGGAGTTTTGGTTTGATACTATGTCTATGTTAGGTATTGCAATATTAGAGGAACAATTAGCCTACAATACTATGAGTAAGACATTAGAGGGAAAAAGGGAAGAGATAGAAGGTAGATGGAAAATAACAGGAAAATGTGACTTACAATTACTTCAAACAATAGCAAATTCATGGAGAAACGGAGAGGTAGCAGTTTTATTTACAAATGCCTGTATAAAGATAACTTTTATATCAATTATAGGGATTCCAAGAGATGTAGAATCTTTAAAGGCAGCAATAGATGAAGCAAAACCAGCTCATTTACCAGTTGAATATACTTTTAGATATAGAACTTGGGGAAACTTATTACAGAACACTTGGGGTTATTATAAACAATTTGCTTGGGGTCAAGTATTAAGAAGGGAAGGGATTTAAAATAGCTAAAGAAAGAGTTGAATTTATAGAAATGCAATATCCAGATTATGATGCAACAGCGGATATAGAGGTTATAAATAATAATATTAAAAAATTAGTTCAAAACGCAGAGGAACAAGATACACAAATCAAATCTAAAGAGCCTATTATTAATAAAAAGACAGGTTTCAATTTAGATAAGACAGATTTAACAGAAAATGATAGCAATAAGTTATTTAGTGCTAAAGGAGCCTTAAATCTATTTAATACTTTAACTACAAACTTTACTAATGGAATTAATGCAGCTAAAGAGGCTTTAAGGATTGATATAGGTAAAAAATATAATAAAGTAGGAAATTTAATAAATAATGGTGATGATTTAAATAATTATACAACAGCAGGACATTTTAGAGTTGATGGAGATGCTTTAGCAGAAACTATAGGTAATAGACCCTTTTTAGAAGCCGCTTGTGCTTTTACTCTTGTAGTAGATCATATCGGTACTACTGGTTATAACTATGTAATTCAAATAGCTAGAAATTATGCTTCAGGAGAAATTAAAGTGAGGGTACTTGTTGGTTATCCAACTCCTTCATGGAGTAGTTGGTCAAACCAATGGGATTCGAGTAATGCACCTAAAAGTTCTAGATTAGATTTTGATTCAGAAATAGCTATAGCAACTTCTAAGGCTATTAAATTATTAAATGATTCAAAAGAACCTAATATTGATAAAAAAACAGGCTTTAACTTAGATAAAACAGATTTAACAGAGAATGACAGTAATAAAGTCTTTACACCTAAAGGTGCTTTAGATTTGAAAAATTGGTTAGTTGAAAACTATACAACTTTGATGAATAACATCAGAGATAATTTAACTAATACTATAAATACAAAAACACCTCATGGAGGATATAACAGAACTTCTCAAGATTTAAAAAATGAAGTTGATACTAAATATAATAATGTTGGAATTTCAATACCTTATAATGCTGACTTAAATAATTATATATCTGCGGGACATTTTAGAACTGAAGGTGATGCTTTAGCTCAAACTATTTTAAATAGACCCTTTATAGGTTCAGCAGCTTCTTTTACCCTTGTGGTAGACCATATATATAGCTCTGGTACAAACCATATTATTCAAATTGCAAGACATTATGGAACAGGTGAGATAAGAATCAGAACTTTTAATTCTACATGGAATAGTTGGTCAAGTCAATGGGATTCAAGTAATGCACCTAAAAGTTCTAGATTAGATTTTGATTCAGAAATAGCTGTTGCAACTTCTAAGGCTATTAAATTATTAAATGACGGTAAGATTTCTAGAGATGGAGATTATCAATTAACAGGAGACTACAAAACTACAGGATCATATTCAGCAACAAAATTTATAGCAAATAATAATTATGGTTATATGTGTAAAGATACTAATGGTGTGGATAAGTATATAGCTTTAATAGGAACTGATGGAAGATTACATATAGGTTGGAATAATGAAACTCCAATAACTTTAGATGCTAGTGATATAAAAATTCAAAACCATATTCCATATCATGATGGAAATCTAGATATAAACTACCAACAGGGACTTTTAAGACCACTACAATTATATACTGCTAATGATTTGGATAATATAGGGCAAGGATTTTGGGGTACATATGGTGATGCTATTGCTACAAGTTTAGGTAATGCTCCATTTCCTGAAAGAGGTCAGGCATCTTCATTTGGAATGATTGGGCTAGGATATGACCCTTCATCAATAGGTGGAAGAGATGCGATTCCATATCCTCTTATGGGACAAATTGCAATAAGTGTTTATGATGGAGAAATGAAATGTAGAAACAAAGGAAGAAATGCTCCATGGAGAACACTATTTGATTCTACAAATTGTAGAGCAAGTTTTGCAGCAAGTTCACAACATGGCTCATTTACAATGCCAAATAATGTCACGATACAGTATGGTTATGGAGATACAGGAGCTAGTGGTAGAACTTATGTAGTGCAATTACATAAAGCATTTAAAGAAGGTTTCTCGGTTGTATGTACTGGTTCTGGAGGAGGTCATTATGGAGTTTTTAATGCCAGACCAAATGGATTAGGGAGTTTTATAATTGATGCAGGAAATATGGTTTTAGGTGATTTTAATGGTAGTAAATTTAGATGGATAGCTATAGGAAAATAGGAGGCATAAATGATTTTTAAAATAGATAATTTTTTTAATGCTTTCTCATTGGATGAAGAGAATAGAATTTTATTCCATTGTGGAAAAGTAATAGAAGAACTCCATATGTTTGAAGAGAGTGAAGGGAATTATATATTAAAAGAAAAATATAAATATATTACACAAGAAGAAAAAGATAATTTAATTTTAGAAAATTCTAAAGGGAAAACTCTTTATTATGATGGTATCAAAATAAAAGCAGAGTTTCTTCCCGAGTGTCCAAAAGATATAGTTAACGGTACTTTTGATTTTAATTTATGGACATGGAAAAGTAATGCATCTTTAGATGAAGAAATAGAACATTATAAAAATCTTATAATACAAAAAACTAGAGAGCATGAATTATTAAAGGCAAGTGGTTTTACAGGAACACAAGAGGAAATAAATCTTAAAATTGAAATAGAAAATTTAAAACAAATATACATGGATAAAAACCATGAATTAGCTTTACAAATTGAAAATAGATTAAGAAAGAAAAAATAATAAATACATTTATATAAAAACCTATAATATATAAATATGAAAAAGGAGTTCAAATGAATAAAAAAATATCAAATTATTTTTCTGAAAAAGAATCAATAAAAAGCTCTACTGGAGATAGATTAGGAATAAAAAACGTTGTTCCTGAAAACTTAAAAAAAGTAGTGGCATATACAGCTTCTAGAATGGATACTATTAGATTATTTCTTAATGTTCCTTGTACAGTTAATAGCTTTTATAGAAGTTTACAATTAAATAATGCTGTTGGTGGTTCTAAAACATCAGATCATATGAATGGAAGAGCTATTGATTTTGTTCCAGTAGGAATGAATCTAAGAGAAGCATACAATAAAATTAAAAATAGTGGATTAAGTTATGACCAACTTATCATTTATCCTAATCAAAGGTTTATTCATATTTCATTCAAAAATGATATAACTACAGAAAGAAAAATGGCATTTGAAAAATAAAAAGGGGAGAACCTATGATTATAATTGATGAAGCCTTGAAAATAATTAATAAATTTATTCCAGATAAAAATACACAATCACAAATGGAAATAGAGTTAAAAAAATTAGAAGTACAGGATTATAATAACAAAAGAGGAAGTAATCTAGAAAAGGCAGTAAGTATGGTATTTCCTCTAATAGCATTTATATTTTGTGGATTTCTTCTAAGTAATCTCTTAGGAATGTGGATAGGATTTATATTTAAAACTGAATCTCCAATATTTCCTATGGATGATAGAATGTATCAAATTATAATGGTTTATCTAACAGGATTCTTTGGAAACAGAAGTATTAAAAGCTGGAGGGGTAATGAATAAAATTTTTGAATGGTTAAATGATATTTTTAATTGGGGATCTATTGCTGTTGGAAGTATTATTAGTATTATTGTTGTTTGTTTAGGTGGTAGAGATAAATGGCTAGAATTGCTTGTTATAGGAATGATTATTGATTTTATAACTGGCGTAATGAAGGGAATAAAAACTGAACTTAGTCGTGATAAGTGTTATGATGGAATCATTAAAAAGGTAACAATGTTTTTAATTTTGTGGTTAGCGGCCACCCTTGATAAAGCTTTAGGAATAACAGAGCAAAGTGCCAATTTTAGGTTTGCTACAATTACTTTTTTTCTTGGTTATGAAGGAATTTCAATTTATGAAAATGCAACTTTTTTAGGAGTACCTTTTCCTATTAAACTAAAAGAAAAACTTCAACAATATAAGGATGAAATATTTGAGAAAGATTTAGAAAAAAAATGACCTCGTAAAATTGATTTTAAGGGGTGTCTTGAAGTTCTTTTGACTAAATATATGACCCTATAAAGAGAGGAAAATTCCTCTCTAAGGGTCAACAACTAATGTTACTGTTATGCTATCTTCATCTTCTTTTACTGTACCAAATTCAAATGTTTCACCTAAATAATTTAAATCTCCCATATCATACAATTCAAAAAAAACTTCTTTTTTATTATCATATTCTTTTAATAACTCAATCCAATCTTGTACTTTCATTTTTTTCTCCTCTATTTTTAAATTTCTCCCCTATTTTTCAATTCTTTTTCCCAACTGTAAATAGTTGTTCTATGAACATTAAATTCTTTAGCTAAATCAGTTTTAGAAAAACCTTTTTTATAAAACTTTTTAAATCTATCAAGTTGTTCAGAGTTTAGCTTTATAGATCCTTTTTTTCTTCCTTGATAAATTCCTTTTTGCTTTGCTATTTCTATTCCTTCCTTTTGTCTTTGTTTTATATTTTCTCTTTCCAGTTCAGCTACAGCTCCAAGCATAGTCAAAACTAATTTTCCACTTGGAGTATTTGTATCTATTCCCAAATCTAATATTTTTAAATTAGCTTTTTTATTTTTTATTGTATCAACTATTTCTAGTAAATCTCTTGTACTTCTACTTAGTCTATCTATTGATTTAACAACTATTGTATCATTCTCTTTTATTCCTTCAATCATCTTTTGGAGCTGAGGTCTATCTATATCTTTTCCAGAACAATAATCAATATAAGTTGTATCAGCTTCATCATATGCCAAAATTTGTCTATCTATATTTTGAGTATCACTTGAAACTCTAACATAATATTTTATCATTTTTCTCCTTTTTGTCGATTTTAGAGTGGTTTTTTTATTCACTACATTTTTTATAAAAAAAACTATAAATTTTAATATAAATTTTAATTATTTTTCTACTTATAATAGGGTACACTCTAAAAACAACATTTTTTATTTTTATTATATCATTGAAAAAAACAATTCGAAAGAACTTATTCATTAATCAATAAAAAAAGAGCTTCTAATTTTAAAAAGCTCTTCTTATTTCTTATTTTTTTACTATTTTTTCCTTTTTTTCAATAATTGTATTTTCAATTTCTTTATTAGATGTTTTAGCTGGAACTATTTTTTTTAATAATTCTAATTCGAATCTTAATATCTTTACTGTATAATATAACTTGTATATTGGATGTAATTTTTTTGCTATAATTTCTTTTTTCTTTTTCTTTAATTGTTTAAGTTCAAAATTTAAGTAAGTCTTTTGATAAATTGTTTTCTCTTTATTTTGAAGTAATAGCATTAATAGGTTCAACATTTTTATTTTGCCGTCTAATTCTTCAAATTCTTTTTCCAAATCCGATTTAAATTGTTTAAGATTTTTTAAATTATTTAATTCATCTAAGTCATTTCCTAAATTGTTTTTTCTAGAAAGTAATGAAATATCGCTAAAATAATCATTAGTTGAAATTTTTTCTATTAGTTGTTCTTCAAATTCTTTTAAATATAGATTTTCTTTAATTGTTCTTATAAAGTCAATTTTATTTTTCAACTCTATATCTGAAAAGAATTTATCATATTTTATAACTTCATCCCATCCTCTTTTATCAGTATTAACATAGTAAATCCCACATTTTATAGATGAATATTGATTTTTTAATTTAGAAAGAAGTTTTTTTGATTCATTTAAAATAAAAATATGGTCATCTGATTCTAAATGAAATCCAATTCTTTTTCCTAATATATAGTCACTAAATATAAAAATACAGTGTTTAATCATTATCTAGTTCACCTCCACTATAATAAACAGGAGCTTTTATATACCCTGTTTTATAAAGTTTATGAGACTCAAAATTTGAAGCAACATTTTCTTTGTCCCAAATCTGCAACTCTATAAAAAATAAATAATTATCAACTCCTTTTATATAAACATGCCAAGCTTTATATGGCACTTCTGTACTTTGACTTTTATCTACAAATCTATAATTTTCATCTGAACAAATATCTTCTAATTTAGAAGCAATTTCTATATAGTTTTCAACTATACATCTTGCACCGAATAAATCATTTAAAATTTTTATAATTTGAAATTTTTCTTCTTTATTACGATGTAACTTGCTTAAAATTGATTCATAATTCTTCCGTCTCATTGAAATATTTAACTCTGGGTATTTAAAACTTATTTCATATATTTTTGTTTGAAAATCATTAACCTCTTCCAAATAATTATCTAAAAAATTTTTAAATTCTTTCGCCATTCCATCTTCTTCAAATATTTTATCTGATCTAAGCCTTTTTAAATTTATTGTTTTTTCAAATTCACTAAAATGATTCAAATATATATTACGCAATTCTTCTAAAAAAGAATATACTTTACTATGCATTAATTATTCCCCCCTTTTTATCTTTTATTACTTTAATATTTCTTGTATTTTTATTATATATTTTTGTAGTTCTTTTTTATCTTTTTCTTTTAAATTCTCTATTTTTTTATCAATATCAATAAAAAGTGTATTACAATTTCTAAAATCAAAATCTATTATATTATTATATTCTATCTTTTCGGAAATAGTAGTCTTATCCTTTAATAAATTTACAACTTCCTCATAAGTTCCGCCATTATTTATAATGTTTATGTATTCTGCTTTATCTTCCTCTGAATAAAGCAAATCCACATATTTTTGTGGCATAATTGCAATAGTTTCCTTATTATTAACAATTGAATATAATTCGTATCTTTTTCTATATCTTAAAGCTGTTTTTTTATTTACTCCATTTAATTGTAACCATTTTTCATATAATCCATCATATTTACTTCCTGATTTAGATAATTTATCAAAAACAAATGTGAATATCTCTCCCAGTGAAATAGCATTTTTTATTTGTAAATTAATCAAAGATGTAGTTTTAGAAATCAACATATCAGTAATTTCTTTATCATCTGTCAAATCTCTAATCAAATCTAAATTTACAATTGAATCTATTTTGTAACTATGCTCTTCTTCTTTTTTTACATTTGTTTTATCTATTGAATTTTGAAGCATATTTTTAATCTCTAATCTAACTTTACTCACTAATTTCCCTCCTTAAAAAAGCTAGGGACAAGTTGTCCCTTGCTTTTAGATTACTTTTAATATCTCTAAGAATATATTTTGAACTTTTTTAGCGGTTGTATTATTATACTCCCAAATAGTTTTTCTATTTTGAATCATTAATTCTATAAAAGTTAAACTTTCAATAGGGTCAGTAAATAATATTGGAGTTCCATCTAAATCATTCTTTAATTCTGTATAATTAGTTTTATGAACTGATGAAGATGATTTGTATCTATTTGTTACTATTGCTTTAACTTTAGAAACATCTATTGTTTTCAAAAGCTCTAAAATACTTTCTGTTGTTAGTTCATCAGCATAACTAGGAATTATAATATCATCTGATAACTCTAAGAATATTTCATCTATTTTTAATGTTGGGATACTATCTATTAAAATATAATCAAATTCATCTTTAACTCTTTCTATGAATTTAACTATTTCTTTTAAAAATTGATTTGAAAATTTAACATCTTCTAAAGGTAAAAAATACAGATTGCTTCTAAGTCTAAAATATTCTCCATCTTTTTTTAAAACTTCTGCTTTAAGACCTTTTTTAAAAGTTTTATCCCCTTTAAATAAAAAATTAAATACATTATTTTGTGGATCTGATGTTAATATTAATACTTTCTTATCTCCATAAGCTAATCCAGCAGCTAATTGTGTTGTAATAAATGTTTTTCCAACTCCACCTTTATTATTTTTTATCGTGATTACTTTTCCCACTTTTAAATTTCACCCCTCATAATCTTTAATATAATAGATTTTTTAGATAATTCAAATGCTCTTAATTCTGTTTGATTTAATTTCTCTACTTTTATTTCTGTTTGATAAAACTCTTTTGCTCTTTCTATAATACCTCTCTTTATATCATCAGAAAGATTTTCAAATAAATTGTATAATCCATCTTTTTCTGTATTTTCATTCAAAATTTGAGAATTTATATTTCTTTCATTCTCTAAGTATTCTAAAGTTTTCTCTAATTTTTTATTGGTGCTTTTTTTCTTTGGCTCTTTTACAACCGTAATTTCTTCTATATGTTCATTATTTTTAATTTTTTTCTCTAAATCCCAAGTAAACTTTACATCTGAAATGCTTCTTCCACTTCTTAATGTATCATAATTTAATCCTGGAATAAACTCATGAATATCTCCAGTAATCTTTTTTAAAAGTCTTAAAAACTCTTTATTAGGCTTTGTTTTATCATATCCTACTATATCTTTTAAAAAATCTATTTCAAAGGTTTCTTCTGGATTAGCAATTTTATAATTATCAGCTTTATTTTTATATCTCACTATTAATAAATAAAGTTTTCTTGCATATTTACCATTAATTCTAAAAACTTTTTCAATATCTAATATTGTAAAGTTTCCTATGATTTCTTTAATAAAAGATATTAAAAATGGGTTGACAAAACAATTAAATACTCTTTCCTCGGAATTAGGAAGAATTGAATAAAAAGGAACATTATCTATAATATCTCCTTTTTTCCCCAAACGTACACCTTTACTTGAAATTAAATCATCTACCAGAGTTGTTTTTATACTCTTTTTATAAAAGTTTTCAATTAAAGATTCAAGTTCCTTAGCAGTATAATTTTTACCTAGAAACAGGTTTGAATACTTTATTTGAAAAAATGCTTTTCCATCAACATCATCTAATTCATTATTTTGTATCTGTTTACATAAAACTAAGAATAAAGCTAATTCAGCCTCATTATAATCATTTATAAAGGCAGTGAGCTCATTCCTAAGAGTCAATTCTTCCATAAATCCCCCTCACTTTTTTGTTGTTAATACATTATACTTTATCAAAAGTGAATTTGTAAAGTGTAAAAAACACTTTTAATATACACCTTTCCCCAAACATACACCTTAAGCTCCCCAAACATACACCTCAAACTCCCTAAACATACACTTCAATTCCCCAAATATACACCTCAAACTCCCCAAATATACACCTTTAACTCTCAAACATCTCTTTAATTAAGGCTTTTAAGGGTGCGTAATATAATTATATAATAATAATAAATAAAAAAGAAAAAAGAATTTTTTCCCCAAACATACACCTTTAGAAGATAATTTTTTTAAGTTTCATAGTCCTGTAAAGAATCCTACAAAATATGTAATTAAGATTGGAATAGATACAGAAAAAAATATAATTTCAGTACTCTCACCAGGATCATCCCAACTTTTATAAAAAAATAACATAACCATTAACATACACATTATAAATTTAATTATATTAACTAATTTAAATTCCATTATTTCCTCCACTTATTTATATTCTATTCTAGTTTTCTTTTTAAAATCGGCACGTTCTAACCAATTGTTATTTGAACGAGCTTTCATTTTTATTCTGTCAAGTTCTGAAAGTTTTTCAAACTCGTCTTCTGTTATATATTCATACTCAGGTTCTTTTATTTGTTCAAATCCATATTTTTCAGTAACGCCTAATAATATTGCATTTAGAATTTTTTTATGGTATTCAAACTCTTCTGCTATTAATTTAAAAATGCTAGTTGTAGCATAAAATCCTTTTTTTAACTTTGAACATTTTTTAAATGTATAAGTTCCATAAATATCATAACTTTCTAATATTTTATACAAAGTGATAACTTCATATTCATCTCTACATTTAATATCAAAGATTTTTCTTTCTTCTTCAGATATTTCTATATTATATTTTTCTTTTAGTTCTTTGTATTTTTCAAATGCTCTTTCCTTTTCTTCTTTATTAGCTCTTGGATCATTTGCTAGAGCTAATAACTTTCTTAATTTATTAATCATTCATTCTCCTTTGCAAGTTCTTCAAAAGTTTCGGCTCTTTCACCACATCCATTACACTCAAATATACTCCCATCATATGTATAATTAATTTTAGGGTAATTTTTATTATCTACAAAAAGATTTATAGTTTCTCGTTGTATTCCATACCTAGTTTCCATTATTCTATCTCCACCACATTTCTTACATATCCAAGACATTTATGCCACGCTCCTTGAAGTACCTAGCAATAGCAAGTACATATTGCTCGATAAATTCTAAGTTTTCGATATTTAATTTTTTTAATTTTTCAGAATTTAATTTTTTATCAAATCTTTCAACTCTAACAGTTCCACTTTTATTAAATTTAACAGTATGTTCAGTACCGCAATCTAAGCAATAAACTTTTTGAACCTTATTCGTTGTATTATCAGCTATAATCAATCCTTTCATACATGAAAGGCATATCCTAGCAGTTTTATTTTTAAATGTTGCTGAAATCATTATTCTACCTCTCTTTTAGCAGTTTCATATTCTAATATTTGTAAATTCAATTTTCTGTGATTATTTTTAAATATTAATTTTTCTTTAATTTTATTTGCTTCATCCAAGCTTTTAAAAACTTTAGCATTTTGGAATACTACAGTTCTGGGGAGTGATGATTCACTCCATCCAGCTACCCAACAACCATTTTGAATTTTTATTATATACTCCATGAGTTCACCCAAGCTTCTAATATTTTAAGTACTTTAATTGTTCCTATTGCAAGAGTAAAACTAATAACGAACATAACAATTTTTATTATTAATATTCTTCTGGATAAAAACTTACAGTATTTAATTTTATGCATTTATTCCTCCTAGTTTATGTTTATCTAAAATTCCATCTTTTTTATTTATTTCATCTAAATCCTTTTCTAATTTTTCAAAATCGTTATACATTACTGTGTAACTAACATTTTTTTGAAGAGGTATTAATTGTAATCCCACATTTCCAAAAATATAAAATTCAGATAATTTATAATATTTAAAAACGTTCGAGAACTGCTTTTTATAATTTTCTGTAATCACTTTTAAATCAACATTTTTTGTAAGATTAAATTTCATTATATTCCTCCTGATTTAACTTCAAATTTTTTAAGTAAACTTTTTGTTCCACATGTTTTTGTTATTTTGTTGTATATTTCAAATAGGCTTCTCTTTTTAAAAAATCCTCCACTTACATATATAATTTTTTGATTTTTATATAAAGATATTATTCCAGTATCAAAATATTTATGTTCATTCTCATTAATATCTGTGAATTTTTCACATTTGGTAAAACTAAGTTTCTTTCTTTTTTTCAAGAAAAGATAATGTTCTCTAGGTAATTTTCTAGCATTAAATCGTTTAGCCATGCTTATCCTCCATATTTTTATTTTTTATAAATCCATTTTTTATAAGGTATCTTATCTTTACACCAATAGACCTTTTTGTTTTTCCAAGCTCAAGACAGCAGTACTCAGGATTATCATAATGTTCTATTAAAAATGCTTCCTCTTCTGCTGTATATGGCTTTTTTGTTTTAATATAGTTTTCTGGGGGAACATAAGCTCCTCTGTCGAAATCATTACAATTTTCAAATCTCATTTTTAGAATGTCATTAAACTTATCAATTATCTTTTGAGGATCTGGATAATTTTTAAAAACATATCTTTTGTCAGAGTCAATAACTAAAGCTCCATTAAAGTCAAATACATCTTTAGCATTTAAAATCAATTCATCAATATCCATAAAATCACCTAAACCTTACCAGTAAGGGAACCAATTCCAAAAGTAACTCCAGAGCTTCCAAGTAGAAAAAACGTTGCACTTAGTAAGATAAAAAGCCACCATGCTTTTTCGTTTTTAATATTTTTTCTAGTATCAAGAGTAGCTACAAATATAACTGTTGATACTCCAGTAACTCCAATACTAAATAAAATCAAATAAATTAAGACCAATTTTTTAATAATTTCCATACTCACCTCTTTTAAAATTGTTTAAATTGTTTAAAGGCACTTAAAAGCCTTTTAAAAATCCTTTTAGTATAAATACACTAATTTTTGTTTAAAATCGTTTTTATCAATAAATAATCAAGCCTATAAGTGTTTAAATTATGTTTCTTAAAGCTGAATTTAGTGTGTTTAAATAAATTTTATTGCTTTTCTTTTTCATATTAGCTAAATGATTTTTATTAATGCCTTGTTTTACAAGGATTTCAATAGCTTTATTTTCATCATCTTCTGTTAAAGTAATAGGTGTTGTATTTTCTTGAATTACTTTTTTCTCTTCAGTTTGCTTAGTGATATATTCCATAGTTTTTTCAATTTTTGTATTTTTTACTTGTTTATCAGTTTTAATAGTCCAGTTCTTTTTTAATGCTTGGTAGATATATCCATAACCCTTATCATTTTTCTTAGAGTAAGTAATTACAGATTTAACTCTTTCAAATTCAATTTGATTTGTTGCTATAACATCAATTAAGTTTTCTATAGTTCCTTTGTCCTGAATTTCAGTTTCTAATAAATCTTTTATTTCTTGAGAAATAGAACTACTACTTTTCGTTTTTTTAGTAGGAGTATAATTATTAGAGTATATAGGAGTATTATGAGCGGACATTTCTGTCTTGTCTGGGGAGAAGACATTTCTGTCCTGTCCCTCAGAGGACATTTCTGTCTTGTCGGTGAAATTAAAAGATAGCCCCATTTCTTTAGCTTTTTCTGCTAATTGGTTATCAGTATCAGTGATTTTATTAGTTTCAAAAATCTTATAAAAAGAATCTTGTAAAAAAATAAAAGTATAACTTCCACCAAATTCACCAGTAACTTTATTATGTGTTTTATGGCTATGTCTAAGTAATAAATTATATTCTTCATATTTTTGAAAACGTCTACTTATAGAACGGTGACTTGTTAATCCAAGTAATGGCAAATAAGACATAATTTTGTCAAATTCAACCCACTTAAATATTTTTCCATCTACTTCTTTGGTAATCATCTTTCTACTTCCAAATAGATCTTTTAAGTAAGTTAGTATGTAAGCATCTTTTAAATCAAATAGATGTTCATTGTACTTAGCTATTAATTTCTTTTTTTCTTTATCATCAGTAGTTTTTAAAATAACAACTTCAAATTTTTCATGTATTTGTTTATTAAGTTCAAGTATTTTTTCTTGTTGAACTCCTCCAATTGTATATTTCATGTTACTCATATTAAGCCTCCGATTTTATATTTTTTAATAAAACCTTTAATTAGTTAAAAGCTTTATAAAAAAATATAGTTTTGGCTGGAGTTATTAGCTCCAGCCTTTTATTAAAAACCAAACATTTTTTTATTTTATTTAGAAAAGTTTGTTCAGCATATGTAAAAGTTCCAATCTTTTTAATTTTCATTTTTGATTTCCTCTTGAACTTTATTCCAAGTTCCAACAAATACTTTTCCATTAAATTCACATTTCCAAAAATTGTTTGATAGTTTTTTAAATTTCATAAAATCCTCCTTGCAAGGATTTACAAATTATGTTACACTCTATTTACCAGATAGGGGTGTTTACAGTTTGTAAATGCCTTTTTTTTATTTTTTGTATTTTTCATTTAAATGTTCTCCTATGCTTCAACTCTTTTATTAGTTAGAATCATTTCTCTTTCATACTCATTTGCATCATCCCTTGTTCTATCAAGAGCCTCAGATACAAATTTAACATTCATTTCCCTTAATTCATCATCCAATTGTTCATAGTAGGCTGCCTCTTTTTCATCTTTTAAGAAATTACTTTTCATTTCTCTGTACAATTTTATTAATTTCTCATTTTTAGAATCAATTGCAATCATTTCTAATTTTTTTAGATTCTTTTTGAAAGTAAGATTATAATTATCTCTTCTGTCATCATCCAATTCATCAATTTGTTTTTGTAAGTTTAATTTTTCTCTAAGAACATGATAGTAGCCTGTGTGACTCATTACAAAGTCAAGCATCCTAGATATTAGAGTTGGTTGTTTTCCGCTCCCCATTTTAATCCTCCTAAAATTTTTTTTATTTTCAAAATACAAGAAATGTATTTCATAATAAACTAAAGTATAAAACTTTTATCCGATATATTCGGAAATTGAAGTTAAAAAAAATATAACTTAATGTTATCCGAAATTTTCGGAAAAGTCAACAATAATTTTTATTTTATTGCGATTTTTAGTATACTTAAATAAAAATAAACCGAAAAAATCGGAAAGGAGAAGCCAATGAATCCATTATCAATAGTTTTGAAAAAACTTAGAGAAAGTAAAAAATTAACAATAGAAGAACTTGCACGAAAAGCTGGAATAGGAAAAGGAACTGTTGGTGATATAGAGACTGGCAAAAGTAAATCAACAGTAAAAACTTTAGATAAAATAGCAAATGCTTTAAATTTAGACCAAAATGAAAGAGATCAATTGTATAATGCTTTTTTAGGGAGGAAAGCAGCAGCTAGTAATAAAGTTAAAGAAGAAAAAAATAATATTGAGCTGACTTATGATGCAGATAATTTAGTTGAAAAATATCTTAATCCAATTGAAATGATGACAATACCAGTGTACAGCTCTGTAGCTGCTGGTTGTGGCTATATTCCAGATGCAGAACCAATAGATTATATAACAATTCAAAAAATAAGTGGAGATTGTATAGGAGTTAAAGTAAATGGGGATAGTATGGAGCCTACGTTATTTAATGATGATATTGTAATACTAAAAAAAGATATAGAGGTTGGAATAGGCGAAATAGGAGTTTTCATAAATAAGTCAACAGGTGAATCACTAGTAAAACGTTTAAAAAAGAAAAATGGAATTTTTATACTTGAAAGCGATAATCATATTTTTAAAGATAGAGAGATAAAATCAGACGAAATTTGTTGCTGTGGAAAAGTTGTTAGTATTATGAAAAAAAATTTACAAAAGAGAGTGAGTCCATTACAAGAATTATTAGATGATATTCCAGTTAATAAGATGAAATTAGCAGAAAAATTATTAAAAACATTAATAGCAGATGATGAAGAATAAGCAGTTTTTTAACTGCTTATTTTTTTTACATTGTTGGTATATAATTATTTTCAATAAATTCTTTTAAAGAGGTTATTGTAGCTTGATTTGCTAACACATTTCCATTTGAAATAACCTCTTTATAAAGAGTCATGCCTTTTTTATTAGACGTGTCAACATTAGTTAATTTAGTCGCTAATTCTAATCCATTAACTTCCTCACCACTTTGGTCAACTAAAACTACATAGACCCATTTAGCATCTTTAAAAGAACTCTGAGCATATTTTAAGCTATTTGCTAACCTAATAAAGTTAACACCTAGAGTTCCATCATCAGAAAATCCCTCGTGAAATTCTACTTTAAGAGTATAATCTCCTTTGTCATATTCACTTTCTGAAATGCTTTTTATATACTCTGGCTTTTCCATTCCAAATAAAGAGCAAGATAAAATAAAAATAAAGAATAATATTTTTTTCATTGTAAACCCCCTAGATTATTAGTTTCTTATAAATAAATTATACATTAAAAATAAAAAATAAAAAAAAACATTTGACTTTTTCCGATTGAATCGGATATAATCGGATTGTGAGGTGATAAAGTGGAAAAAGAGAAAATTTGTAATCATATTTATTTAAAAATAAATAAAGAAATTAACTCTCAAGGATTAACTTCCCTACAACTTATTGAAAAATTAAACATGAAAAAATCTACATTTTATGATCAGTTATCTTATTTAAAGAATGGTAAATTTCCAAGTGTAGAAATGCTTTTACAAATACAAGAAGCGTTAGGAATAGAGTTAATTTTTTTTAAAATATAAATCCGAAAATAACGGATTTATATTTTCTAAGATGTAGAAGCTTAAAAAATTAAACATCTACATTTTAGAAAATAGCTTGTTATAAACATGCAAAAAGCAATTTTTTAAAATCTTTCAAATAGCTAACAAATGTTAGCTGTTTAATAAAAAGTTGAAGTCCGTCACAGCCCCCGATATTTTAGGATTTCAGCTTTTTATTAAAATGTTGGGAGGTGTCGGTATGGAAAATATTGTAATTGTTGCAGATAAAGATAGGGTATCTTTTGAAAGGAAGCTTTTGAAAATACCTTCAGAAAGAATAGTTGGAGAACCAGAGATAAAAAAAACTGTAGATGGCATAATGACATATAGGGCACTTGTTAAAATGACTCCAGAAGAAATAGCAAATTTATAAAAAGAAGTGTGATTGAATGCAAGAAATAAGATGCAAAAAATGCTTTAAACTTTTAGCGATTAAAAAAAATAAAAAAATAAAAATAAAAAATTTAAAAGCTGAAATAGTATTAGACCTTGAAGATAAAAGTAAAAATGAAATAAAGTGTATCTGTGGTGAAATAACTCAGATTGGCACAAGAGACCCAAGAGGTTCTGGATTATAGAAATATAATTCCAGAGCCTTTTTATTTTTTGTAAATAAAATTAATAGATTAGGTTGAACCAATGTGTGAATAGCGGTAGGTTCGGGATAGGGGTTGGCAAAAGAGGACTTAGTCCTCTTTATTAGAGGTCATTACTAATACCTCCTAGGTAGTGGCTTCTAATAAGGAGGTGAGATATTGATAATAGATAGAAGTAAGCTCTATAAAATTGGAATAGATAGAGTTGTAATAAATAACTTTAAAATTTTAAATTTTGATAAGTTAGATAAAAAGCATATTAACTCAAAATCAGAGCTTATAGAAAGATTTGAGGAAAAAAATGACTTTGCAATACTTAATTATTCAGTTGCAATTAATGAAATTGGAGAGCTTTATACAACAGCTAGTTTAGATATTAACCCAAATAAAATAAGGGATAATCACAATGTCTATAATTCAAATGTTTTTGAATTTCATAGTGAACTTAATAAAGTTGTTAAGCTATTTAAAGAAAATGGAATTGAATTAGATTTATCAGAAGCAAGAATAAAGCAAATAGAAATTAATATAACTTTTTTAAAAAAATATGAAAATTTAAAAGAGGTTTTATTACTTATTGGGAGAGCGAATCCAGATAAAGCAATTGGAATATATAGCTTTACTACTTCCGATATACCAAGAGAAATTGTAAAGGATAGAACACTTTATATTAATGGCTCTAAGGGAGATATAGCCAAGACTTTTGAAAAAGATATTTTGAGAAAAAAGATTATACTCTATGATAAAACTTTTGAAGTACTTACAAAAACAGGAGTTGAACTAAAAGATGAACTTTTTAGAGCAGAGCTTCACTTGGGAAGAGATTACTATAGAGAGCAAATTTCAAATTATGGATTAACAAATTCAATTTTTGATTTAAAAGATGAAATTTTAAAAGATATTTTTATAAAGTCTTTAGAAAAAGAGTTGAAAGTAGAACCGCTTAAATATCTTGAAGTTATCAAGAAAAAATTAAAGTTAAAGTTTTTAAATTTTAAAAGAAATGAAAATGTAAAAAAGCAAGAGAGAATTAAATTAAAAAGCTTAGGAAAAGAGATTCCAGAACTATATCGAGAGACAAGAGGAGTTTTTGAATACTTAGATAAAGAGGCTTGGATATTTGATTATAGTTTTTTACAAGAGTTAGTTTTAGAGAAAATTGATAGTAAATCAAGGCAAAAATACCTGAAACAAATAGAAAATAAATACTTAGATAAAAACAATAAAGAAGTCTATGAGGAACTTTTAAAAACAGTTTTTCCTAGATGATTTTTTTACCGAACTAATCGAAAATAGGTCGGCATTAAAAACCAATGAAACATTTGTATTTATAACACTTTAGAAAGAATTTAAAGTTTTAAAAATCCTTTAAGAGTTTGTTTAAATAATTAGTGTTTCATAGGCCCGTTAATTATTGTGGTTTATTTGTGGTTTTTCAAGAGGTGATTTTAAGATTGGGAAAGTAGGAGTAGAGAAACTTTATAAAATTAGAATCCAGTATGAATATGGACAAAACTTAAAAGATTTAGCTATTAAGTTTAAAGTTCCATTAAGAACATTGGAAGAAAGAAAAGCAAGAAGTGCCAAAGAAGGTGATCCTTGGATAAAAGGCTTTAGAGCTACAGAAGGTTATAAAGAGTTTGTTGAAGATAATGAAGCTAAGAAAGAAGCTTTAAATAAAGAGATTACTGCTAGAGCTAGGAAAGAGACAATTCAGTTAGAGCAAATGATTGATGATTTTTATAAAGATACAAATGCTTTATTAATTCCAGAAGTTGAAAAAGCTTTTGTTACAAGGTCATCAAGGATTTTGAAACAGCTTAAAATGAGAAGATTGATAGAGGGGATATATACTCCAGAGCAACAATTAGCAATTGAGCTTTTAAAAGTCCAGTTAGAAACAAAGAAAACAGAAGCAAAGTTAAAGGTAAATGAATTGAAAAGTAAAAATATTGATTTAGCATTTAAAAAAGAAAAAGCATCAGCATATGACATAGAGGTGAAAGATGAAGAGAATATGTCCTAGATGTAGAACAGTATACTCATATGATTTTAAAGAGTGTCCACTTGGATGTAATAAGAAAAATAAAAGAGAATCAAATAAAGTTTATGATAAGTGTCAAAGAGAACATAAAGATTTCTATGATAGTTTAGCTTGGAAGAAACTAAGAGAAGCATGTAAGAATAGATTCTCAGGTATATGTATTTGGACTCTTTATAAACATAAGAGAATGGTAAAAGGAAAGATTGCACATCATATAGTTCCAGTTGAAATAAATAAAGAGTTGGCATTAAAGATAGGGAACTTACTTTATGTTAGTGATGAAGCTCATAGAGAGATACATATGAGAATGGATACATCCTCAGCTAAAGACTTTGGATTATTTAATAAAAGTATTTTAGAAGAGATAGCAGCATACATTGAAAGATGGGATGAAGAGGATGAAGGGGTGGGGGTATAAATAAAGTTTTAGGCAACTAGCCTATCACCGCATCCTCAGCTTTCCTTTCGCAAATTTCTAAATAGAAAAAAATTCAGAGTTCAAAAAATAAAAAATGGAGGAAATAAATGAAAAATAAATTTTTAATAGGTTTATTTGCTGGAATAGCTACTTTAGGAGTAACAACAATGGTCACGTTGAACAAAGTTCCAGTAGGATATGTAGGAATGGTTTATTCAGCAAATGGAGTAGAGAATAAGCCTTTACAACAAGGTTGGCACCTTGTAGCTCCTTGGAAAAAAGTGACAGATTATAACATATCTTTAGAACAAGCTTTTTTATCAGCAGATGGGAGAGAAGGCAGCAGAGAAAATGAATCTTTTAACATCCCTTCAAAAGATGGAAAGATGGTAAATGTTGATTTTGAGTTTTCATACAGATTTAATGAGAATCAAATCGTTGATATTTATAAGACATTTAGAGGTAAGAGTGTTGAGACAATAAAAGATACATTTATGAGAGCTAAAATAAAAGCTTGGGCCTCAGAGGTATCATCAAAGTATACAGTTATAGACATCTATGGTGATGGAAGAATTAAATTAAATCAAGATGTATTTAAGCATCTTAAAGAAAAATTTGAAGTTTATGGAATTGAGATAGAATCAGCAAATTTCTCAAGAATCAAAGTAGATTCAGAAACGGAAAAAGCAATTCAAGAAAATATTAATGCAAAACAAGCATTAGTAAAAACTAAATTAAGAATCGAAAATGAAAAAATAGAAACAGAAATAGCAAAAAAGAAAGCTGAAAGAGAAAAAGTTGAGATTGATTTAAATAATTATAAAGTAATTTCAATAGCTGAGGCAGAAGCACAAGCTAATAATTTAAGAAATAAGACAATAACTCCAGAGATGATTGAATTAGAGAAAATAAGAAAATGGGATGGGAAATTACCAACATATCAAGGTAATGGAAGTTCAATTGTAAATTTTAAGTAGGTGATTTTATGGGTAGACCAGTTCCATTAGATCAACAAAAAGGAAATCTAAATCAAGAAGTTATAAGAAGAAAACAATTAGAGGAAGATGCAGTTTTTGTAGGGAATGAACAGCTTGAAACCCCTCCAGAGTGGTTAGTAAATAAAATTGCAGTTAATGAATGGATTAGACTTGTAGAGCAGTTTAATAAAAAATCTATGATAAGTAACTTAGATTATAACAATTTAGGAGCTTATTGTAATGCCTTTGCTAGATATTCAGATATTGTAAAGAAATTAAAATTAAATGTGACAATAGCTGGTGAAGTTAATCAGTTAGTTGGATTAGAGCTTAAATACTCTGATGAAATGCGGAAATATGGAGCTTTATTAGGTTTAACAATGGGGTCAAGATTGCAAGTAGGTAATGAAATAATAAAAGGGCAAGAAAAGAATATTAAAGATGATTTTGGAGATATTTAATGACTATTAGAGAGGAATTGATAAAGTATTCCAATGAATGTATAGCTAATGTCATTGTAAGCTGTAAAAAGCACAAATGGGCTTGTCAGAGATTCTTAGATGACTTAGATAAAGAGAGTGATTTTTATTGGAATGAAGAGGAAGCTCAAAAAATTGTTAAATGGTTTGCACATTTAAGACATAGTAAAGGAGCTTTATCAGGACAACCAATAAATTTGACTTTATGGCAGAAGTTCAATTTATGTCAAATTTATGGTTGGAGACATAAAACTACTCATAGAAAAAGATTTAAGAGTAGTTTTATAGAGGTAGCTAGAAAACAAGCTAAATCTCAGATGCAAGCTGGAGTAATTCTTTATGAAATGTCAGTTCAGTCAGTAAGAAACCAAGAAATTTATGAAACTTATTGTGCTGGAACAAAGAGAGAACAATCAAAAATCATTTTTAATGAGTGCAAAAATTTATTAAATGGAAGTCCATTAGCTCCAAAGTTCAAATTAAAAAACACTGAAATAGTTCATATAAAAACGGGATCCTTTCTAAGACCTCTATCAAAAGAAGATGGAAGAAAAGGGGATGGAACAAACCCCGCTGTTTTAGTTCTTGATGAATACCATCAACATGCAACAACAGAGTTCTATGATTTAGGACTTGGAGCAAATACAAAAGAATCGCTTTTAATGATAATTACAACTGCTGGAGTAGATTTAAATTATCCTTGTTACCAACAAGAATATAAATATTGTTCAGATATATTGAATCCGAATAAAGATGTAGATAATGATAGTTATTTTGTTGATATTTGTGAAATAGATGAAGGTGATGACAGAGAAAATAGAGAGAATTGGAAAAAAGCCAATCCGTTAAGAATGTCATATCCAGAAGGAATACAACAGCTAGAGCAAGCATATGAAATAGCTAAAAATATTCCAGAGAAGATGATAGCCTTTAGAACTAAGTGCTTAAATGAATGGGTACAGGCTAAAGACCTTGGCTATATGGATATGGAAAAATGGAAAAAATGTCAAACTTCAAAAATACCTTATGAATTAAAAAATAAACCTGTTTATATAGGACTTGATATGTCGGCTAAGATAGATTTAACAAGTGTCGGATTTATCTTACCTATTGAAGATAAAAATATAATGAAATATGTTATTTTTAGCCACTCCTTTGTACCTAATAGAGAGAAATTAATTGAAAGACAAAGAGTAGATAAAGTACCTTATGACCTTTGGGAAGAACAAGGATTTATAACAGTAACAAATACTCCAATAGTAGACCAAGAACAAGTAGAAAAGTATGTTTTAAGAAAATGTGAAGAGAATGGATGGAAATTAAAATCTTGGTGTTTTGACCCCGCAAATGCTTCAAAGATGATGTTAGATATAAGTAATAAAGGGCATGAGGTTATAGAGGTTTATCAATCTCATAAATCTTTAAATGAAAGTACAGTGGCATTTAGAGAGCAAACATATTTAGAAAACATAATTTATTTATATAATCCAGTACTAAATTATGCTATGGGAAATTGTGTTATAAAGCAAAATAATGGACTTATTAAATTAGATAAAGATGCAACCAATAAAAGAATAGACCCAGTAATTGCAATATTAGGAGGCTTTAAATTAGCTATGTATCATGAGTTTGAAAAAGATAACACAAGATACTCTAATAAAGAATACTTCAATAAATTATATGGAGGAGGTGAAAAGTGAGTTTTTTAGCAAAATTAACAAATACAGTAGTTTCAAAATTTACAAAAAGTAATACAAGTAATAATGTAAAAAATAGCTCATCTGAAAGAGAAGTACTAAGGTATTTGCAAGGAATAGGACTAGACTTAGACTCTGTTGATAATATGTCAGATTTATCAGAGACAATTTATTTCATATGTTTAAAGCATATCTCTGAAACCTTATCTAAAATGCCTTGGGAAAAAAGAATAATGACAGAGAAAAAGGGTAAGGAAAAAATTTATCAAAGTGATGTTGATATTTTGTTAAATTTAAAGCCTAATCCATATTATACTGCTACAACTTTTTGGGCTACTGTAGAACTCAATAGATTACATTATGGAAATTCCTTTGTTTATATAGAAACTGGGTCAAATGGAAAAACTAAAAATTTATGGATTTTACCAACAGATCAAGTGGAAATATTGATAGATAGAAAAGGAGTTTTAGGTACAGAAAATGGAGTTTGGTATGTTTGGAGAGATTCAAGAACAAATCAAAAATATACATTTTTAAAAGATGAAATTTTACATTTTAAAAGTCATATTTCATTTGATGGATTTTCAGGAGCATCAATTAGAGAAATATTGAAACATCAATTAAATACTGGAAAAAGTTCTATAAAATTTTTAAATAAACTTTATAAAAATAACATGTTTGGTTCAAAAGTAATTGTTAAATATACGGGGAATTTACAAGAGGCAGATGAGGACTTTTTAGCAGAGTCATTAGAAAGATATTCAACTACTACTAAAAGTGGAAAATTTATCCCAATGCCATTAGGATTTGATACTCAATTATTAGATATGAAATTGGCTGACGCACAATTCTTTGAAAATAATAGATTTTCAGCTTTACAATTAGCCGCAGCTTTTGGAATTAAGCCAAATATTATAAATGATTACACAAAATCTTCATATAGCAATTCAGAAACCCAACAAATAGATTTTTATGTCAATACATTACAACCTTTATTTAAGCTATATGAACAAGAATTATCAATAAAATTATTATGTCCAGAAGAGTTAAAAAAAGGTTATAGGTTAGAAATAAATGAAAAGATCCTATTTAAAATGGATAGTAAAAGCAGTGCTGAATATTTTGCAAAATTAGTAATGAATTTTATGATGACACCTAATGAAGCAAGAGAACAGTTAGATTTACCATATATTGAAGGAGGTGATGTACTTATAGGTAATGGAAATTCAATAAGCTTGGAGAAAGTAGGAGAACAATATAACAAAAATGGAGGTGGAAAAGATTGAAAATAGAAATTAAGGGACCAATAATTTCAGATGGTGAGCAATGGATATATGATTGGTTTGAAATACCAGCGACTTCTCCAAGTTCAGTAGCAAAGCAAATGAAAAAAGCTTCAAATAATGAACAATTAGAGATTCATATAAACTCTGGAGGGGGGTCAGTATTTTCAGGGTCAGAAATATATACAATGTTAAAAGATTATAAAGGAGATGTGATTGTAAAAATTGTTGGAGTTGCCGCTAGTGCAGCATCAGTAATAGCTATGAGTGGGAAAAAGATTATGATGTCACCAACAGGACAAATAATGATTCATAATGCTTCTACATCTGGAAGAGGCGACCACAACGAACACCAACATACAGCAACTTTATTAAAAACAATAGATGAAAGTATTGCTAATTCCTACAGGCTAAGAACAGGAATGTCACAAGAAGAATTACTAGGATTAATGGAACAGGAAACATGGTTAAGTCCTCAAAAAGCACTTAATTATAAGTTTATAGATGAAATTATGTTTGATAATGAAAAAATATTAAATTCAATGTCAGCAATTCAGTTAAAAAATGATGGAACTTTACCACAAGAGGTAATTGATAAAGTAAGAAATGAATTAAAGAAAATGCCAAATGTAATAAATGGGATGTCATTGGAGCCTGTCCCAGAAGTTAAGAATAATGAGAAAGAGCAAGAAGATAAAATTAAATTATTAAAAGCAAAAATTAAATTAAGAATATTATAAGTGGAGGATTAAATGAAAAAATCGGATTTAATAAAAGGAAATATCGAGAATTTAAGTGAAGAGGCAAAAAAATTAGTTAATAAAACAGATGCAACTATTGAGGAATTAGAAGCAATCGAAAATAAGATAGCAGCAGAAGAAAAAAAACTTGAAGTTCAATTAAAATTAGAAGAAAAAGAAAGAGCGGCTGCATCAGCAGAAGGAACAACTATTCCAACTCCAACTCCTTCTACAACAGATGTGACAGATGAAGAAAAACAAAGAATAATGGCAAAAGCATTAGTAGGAAAAGCAAGTACTGAAGAGTTAGGAAAAATATCAAATTTACTTCAAGAGGGTGAAGAGGGGAAAGGGGGATTATTAGTTCCAGCAGATGTAAGAACAAAAATAATAGAACTTCAAAGAAAGAAATTTGATATAAGAAAATTTATTAATGTTGAAAAAACAAAAGTAGACAAAGGATCAAGACCAAAAGAAAAAAATGAACCAGAAGCATCTGGATTTGCCTCTGTAGATGAAGGGAAGGATGTTCAGGCATTATATGAACCAGAAATTGAAAATGTAGAGTATGCAATAAGAAAATATTCTGGATATATACCTGTTACAAATGAATTATTAGAAGATAGTCCAGAAAATATTATGGCATTTGTTGAAAGATGGATGGCAAAAAATGAGTTAAATACATATGCTTATCAGGTATTTAATGGAACAGGAGCAAAATCAGCAGAAGGAATATTAAATGCACTTAGCGGAAAGTTAGCACCAAGAGTAGTTAAACTGGCGAAAGCTCCTACTTTAAAAGATTTTAAAGATGCTTTTAATATTCATTTAGATGATATTACAGAAGATAATATTAATATCTTTACAAATGGTACAGGATATTCTCATATAGATGGAATGGAAGATGCTTTAGGAAGACCTCTATTACAACCAGATGCAACAAAAGAAACAGGAAATTCATTTTTAGGAAAAGGAGTAGTAAAAGTTCCAACTAAGTTTTTAAAACAAGTAGTTATAGAGGGCGTTACATATACACCTTATATAATGGGTAATTTAGAGCTACTTTATACAATGTATGATAGAGATGATTTAGTTGTTGAATCAACAAAAATAGGTGGACAAGCTTGGAGAACAGGAACTACTGAAATAAAAGGTACATTTAGATTTGATGGAAAAATTAACGGAGATATAAAGTCAGTTTATATAATATTAGCTAACCAAGAAGCCGCACAAGCATCTCAAAGCTATTCAAGAGCAAATAATGAAGTGGGAATCACTTTAGCATTAAAAGAGGTAGTAAAGGATAATAGAGAAGCTATGGAGAAGCTAACAGAAACATTAGTAAATGTTTTAGAAGCAAATAAAGAGGTTACTCCAGAAGTTTTAGAAAAGGATCCAACGAAAAATGCTACAAAGTAAAGCTCTTGATATAGCAACAGCAAAAATATATTTGAGAATAGATGAAGAGGCAGAAGATAGCTTGATAGAATTTTTATTAGAATTTAGTAAAGAAGAAATTGAAAGAGCCACTGGAGTCAAGTTTGACTCTGGTGGAACTACAAATTTATATAAAATGGCACAATTAATAATAATAACAGATAGATATGAAAATAGAGGTTCATTAGACCAACCATTTCAACCAAATAATTCTTTAACAAGTTTATATACAAAATTAAGATATAAGGCTGGTGGTTATAGTGGCTAGTTTTAGTAGCAAATTAAAAAATCGAATAGCAGTATATAAAAGGCAAAAAGTAAAAGGTGGCTTAGGAAAGTCTTATGAAGATGTTTTTATAAAAAATATATGGGCTGAAATTAAATTTTCCTCTGGAAGTATGACAAAAGGAGAGGGAGATACAGAATCTAATAATACAAGATTCAAAATTAGAATTAGAAAAACAGTAATAGATACAAGCCACTATATTAAATATAAAGACTTGTTATATGAAATTGAATATATTTATCCAGATTTTAAAAGCAATAGCTTTATAGAGCTTTTTGTAAAGCTAAAAACGGAGTGATAACATGAGTTTAGATAAGTTATCAAAAGATTTATTAAAAATGGCTAATACTATAAACAATGGTAAGGATGCTAAAGAATTTTTAAAAAAAAGTGGAAATAAGCTAAAAAATAAAACTTTGAATGTAGCCCAAAGTAGAGTTAAAGAATCTACTGGAAACTATATAAAAAGTATAAAAAGAGGTAAAGTTTATGACTTTAAAGGAGCATTAGCAGTAAGAGCATATTCTACTGCTCCTCACGCTCATTTAATTGAATATGGACATATAAAGAAGGATAGAACAGGGCGAGAACATGGATTCCAGAGAGGTTACAATGTATTCGGAACTGCTCAAAAAGAGTTTGAGGAAGAGTTTTATCAAGATACTGAAAAGTTTATTGATGAAGTTCTTATGAAAGATTTTAAGTAGGTGAAAAATGACAAGTTTCATAAAAATTCAAGAAGCTATAGTAAGCAAATTAGATGAATTTGCACCAGATGTAGATGTTAATAGCTCTGATATAGAAGAAGGATTTGAAAGGCCATGTTTTTATGTTGATATGTTAGATGCAGATTTAGATGATTTAGCAAATAATTTTAGTGAAAGAAAAATAGAATTTGATATTCTTTATTTTCCAGAAGATCCTAAGAAAAACCAAAAAGATTTATTGAATATGAGGGATATTTTGACTAAAGCATTTGTTGAAAATAGAGAAATCAAAATAACAGATGACTTAACTGCTGAGGCAGAACAAGTAAAGGTGTTTGAGGTTGATAAAGTTCTTCACTGTAAATTTGAAATCTTTATAGCAGAAGAGTATGAGAAAACATATGAACATAATATGGAAGAGTTAGAATTTGAAGGAGGGATTTAATGGGAACAAATAACGGGTTACCAAAGTTAGAACTAGCATTTAAAGGCTTAGGGGTAACAGCAATAAAAAGAGGAGAAAAAGGTTATGCTGTACTAATTTTAGAAGATGATACAGAGGGAGAACCTAAAAAAAAATATGCAACAATTAGTGACTTTACAAGTGAAGAACAAGCTAAATTTAAAGCGGAAAATATAGAGTATATAAAAGATGCTTTAGAGGGAACTCCATTAGCGTTATATATATTTAAATTAGGAGCAGAGGGAGTATTAGCTGATTTATTAAACAAAATTAAAGGAATTATTCCTAGAAATTCATGGATAGGAACTCCATCAGCAACAGCTAAAAATCATACTGATTTAGCAACATTCATAAAAGGTGAAAATAAAAATAATAAAAAAAGATATAAAGCTATTGTATATAAGGCAACAACTCCAGATGATATGCATATTGTAAATCAAACTAATACAAAAGTTGTTTTTCCAGATGAAAGAGGGGAAAAAGAAGGGAATGCAGCAATTCCTTACTTAATAGGATATTATGCAGGGCTTTCAATGATGATGTCTGGAATAGCCAAACCATTAAAATTTAAAAGTGTAACAGAGCCAGAAGAAATAGAGACTGCAATTTCAAATGGAGAGCATATTTTATTCAATGATGAAGGATTGGTAAAAGTAGCAAGAGCAGTAAATTCGTTAGTTACTTTAGGTCAAGATGTTATAGAAGACATGACACACATAAATACAGTAGAAAAAATGGATTTGATGTTTTGTGACATTTTAACTGCTTGGGAAAATAACTATAAAGGTAAATATCCAAATATTTTAGATAATCAAATGCTATTAATATCAGCTATAAATGGTTATTTTAAAACTGTATCAAGAGATTATATTTTAGATCCAAACTTTGATAATAAATCACAAGTTGATATAGAAGCTCAAAAATTAGCAAATTATCCTAAATTTGGTGAAGAGGCTGTAAAAGCTTGGGATGATTCATATGCTATGAAAATGACAGTAGGAACAAAAGTATTTTTAAAAGGAAATATAAAGATAACAGGAATTATGGAAGATTTCTTCTTCGATATATTCATGTAATGGAGGGAGAAATAGATGGCAAATCCTAAAAAGAATGACTATTTCAATGGAAATAAGGGGAAACTTTGGATTAACGGTGAGGAAGTAGTCACAGTTGGAAAATCTAAGGTAGTAAGAAAAATTAAATATGAAGAACACCCAGCACCAACAGGTGATGGAATTGTAAGAGTAAAAGTAGGTCAAACAATAGAATTTTCAGGAACATTTAAATTTTTAGGTACAGAAAGTTTAGATGCTTTTAATGAAAGTGATGATATTTCTCTAATAGTTGCAACAACTAATATTTCAGGGAATGTAACAAAAAGATTAAAGTTAGATGGAGTTACATTTGATGAAGAGGTTTTAGTAGACTTTGAGAAAAATAAAGTAACAGAGATTGAATTAAGTGGACAAGCAGAAAGACATGAGTGGTTACAAGAAAAATAGAATAAAAGCTCCTATTAATTGGGAGCTTTCACTTTGAAAAAGGAGATATTGATGGAAAATAAAAAAGTAACATTACAGGATTTTTTAAGTAAAGTTGAAGAAAGTAAAGCTAAAAAAGTAAAAATAACACAGATTGAAGTGGCTGATTTTGGATTGATGGAGTTTGTAAGACCTCGTGAGGGAGTTTTATTAGATTACTTAAATGAAGTAGTAAAAGCAATAGATAAGACAACAGAAAAAACATATGAGGAAGATGAAAGAGATGATTTAGAGGTTTTAGAAGTTGAAAATAATTCTAAAAAAGATACAAAGCTAAAGATAGAGAAAGAAAATGAAAAAGTAGATATGAAATTGTTGGTTAAAGCCTCTGGTAAATTGGTTTATTCATGTTGTCCTCTAATGAGAGCTAAAGAAGTTAGAGAACAATTTAAAGAAATTGAACCATATGATATTCCAATTGAATTACTTGGAATAAATAAAGTAATGGATTTAGCACAAAAGTTAAGTGATATATTTGATGGAGTTAAAACACAAAAAACAGTGAATGAAGCAGTAAAAAACTAATTGGAGATAGTAAGGAATATGGTGATTTATTCTGGATTTCTTACTATCTTGAAAGAGGGCATAAATTAGATTATTTATTAAACCTTTCATATGAAGAGGAAGTATTTTTTAAGAAAAGTATGGAAAAAATGATTGAAGAAAAAGTGGAATATGACACTAAAAAAATGGAGATATTTTTAAAAGCTTTAGGAGGTGAGGAGAAATAGGGAATAGAGTAATCAACACGATTCTTACATTAAAGGATAATATATCAGCACCTTTAAGAATGGCTTCTAAAGCTACAGCTATTGCAAATAGCCAATTAGAAAAAGCAAAAGAGAAAGTAAGAGCATATGAGGGAACAATAGCAAAAGCTAATAAAAATATAGATAGTGCAAAATCAACAGTTGCAAACTTATCTAAAGAATATGCAAATAATGAAAAGCAAATAGAGAAAGTAAAAAGTCAAACAGAAAAATATGATAATTTAATTTCAAAAACAACAGCTAAAGCAGCAAATTATAGAAAAAATTTAGATGATAATAAAATAAAGTTAAGAGAACTTGAAACAGCACAAGAAGCAAGCAGAAGAGCTTTAGAGGAAGCCCAGAAAGCTGGAGATAAAGTAACTTTAAATAAATTATCTAAAGAATATGAAAAAAGCACAAAAGAAGTTGAAAAAGCTAAAGCAGCAGTTGAAAAATATACTCAAAGTTCAAAAACACTTGAACAACAATCAGAAAGTTATGCTAAAAAATTAGCAGCAGCTAAAAGT
>JBOFRT010000136.1:0-1922 GCA_051651165.1 Cetobacterium sp. | reverse complement strand
CGCAGAAGGAGGGGCATAAACGCGACACAGAGACAAAATCGTCGGGAGTGACAGTACCACTCATTCGGGCTTTTGGTACCTGTAATAAAGCACACAGAGAATAAGACTTGTCTGATTGACACCTAAGCGAAACCACCCTACGCAGCTGCGGGATGGTCTGCCCAACGTGGTTGTTGGGTACTGATGAGCAGCCGAGGTCACTTATGGAAACGGAGGTTGGTAAGGCTGAGTTGGTTCGCTATGTCATGAAATTTGCCGCTCAAGTCAATCGAGAGGGCAAGCCAGGCAAGCTAACACAGGAAGAGGCGGAATGCTGGCTTGATTGTAACTGCCCGTTTTGGCGAGTGATTAAAAGAGTAGAGCTACTCGGTGAGGAGTAAAGAGGATAGGTAATCAAAAAAGCCCCCATGAAGGGGGCAAATGGAACATATCGGGCATGCATAAAACAACGTTGTACAAGCAGAACATTAACACTACAGAGAGCTCTTTGAACCTGTCAGGAAAGACAGTGTAAATAAGGAATTTCTGATTGATTTTAAATCGAGATAATCCCGCCACTGGCGGGATGGTCTGCCCGATGTGGTGATCGGGTACTGATGAGCAGCCAAAGGAGTTTTTCATGCCTGACTACACCAAGGAACTTAATAAATCCCTGAATAAGGCCAAGTCTTTGCCGCCAGAAGTCGTTGATCTAGTTAGAACGCGCGTTAGTGAAGCACTGACCGAGGGAGTGGCCAGCGAATGTCTTGAAAGTATTGCAGAAGAGGCACGCCAAGCTCTTTTGTTGAAGACCCAAGAGTAAGGTGAGGGGCAAATGACAGGTGAGGAAACACAGAAAAAAATGAAATGTATTCCGTTAGCAACTGAGCAATCTGCTTTTGCTTATTCGCTGGAAGGTTGGCGACCTCCCGCAATGTAAGAGGGGCTGGTTCCTTAAAACGGTTAAACATCCATGCCTCTGTTTCTTTTGACATTACCGCCTTTTTTAGTTTGTTTTGACTCTTATGAAACGCGGCTTGCGCGAAGTTGAACAGGATCTCTCGCACATCAGTCGTCATTGGAAGTTTCCTTACAAAAAATGGAGGGAGTAGCTTACAGCGAGGAGTAAAAAACGATCAATGTGAAACCTCTGACACCAAGGTAAGAGGTCTACTTGATGCAGTAATCGTGTACTGATGAGTAACTAAAGGGAGTGTCATGGAAAAGAAAAAATCTAAACCTGCCGCAGATCGCAAGGCAGCAGCGCGAGCCCGATATGAGGCACTTGGTATCCAGCGGGTTGAGGTCAAGTTGTCATCCAAGGAGCGCGAGAAACTCGGTTTGCTCTGCCGGGTTCGGGCTGCTGGTGATGACCCCTACACAGTCGATGAGTACCTCAGCACCTTGATTCGGCGAGATTGGGAGCGGTGGGAGCAACAAGAAGCAGCAGCAAAAAACGAGCGTTGTGAGCACTGTGGGGAGGCGTTACTAGGTGGATGTAATGGGGCCTTTTACGGCGAGGTCGCATGCTGGCTGACAAAGGGAAGAAAGATGTTATCGCTGTGAGCGTGACCGGAAGAGATGGAGTTTAAGTGCGGAAGTGTCCGGTCACGAAATGGCAGCCGGTGAGTAAAGCGAAACCATACCGCGATTTAGCGGCATGGTCTACCCGATGTGGTGATCGGGTACTGATGAGCAGCCGACCAGGGCCCTGGTCTTAACGGGAGAACCGCTATGACCAACATTGAATTGAATATCCGGCTGATACGTATTTTTTCTGCTGCCGCCATTGCCTCTGCCACCTCAGAGAAGATCGCGGTAGCCAAACAACTCAAGGCGTTTAGTGCTGATGCGACATCAGCCAAGCGTCACGATCTCGCGGGGGATGCAGACCAGCTTTGCCGCACCCTCATCCACGAACTGCGCAATCGGAGGCACTATGA
>JBOFRT010000135.1:0-65795 GCA_051651165.1 Cetobacterium sp. | reverse complement strand
ATTTCGATCTAAACGAAGCTTTAATAGTTGAGTTCTATTCAAGATAATAAATCCTTTGACAGGAGTTGATTAAATGTTAAAAATAGAAAAACATGCTAAGGGTATTAACATTACCGAATTAAAAACAAGTGACTTTTCAGGTCAATATGTTATAGAACCTTTATATAGAGGATATGGACATACAATTGGTAATGCTTTGAGAAGAGTTTTACTATCATCTATACCTGGTGCTGCCATCAAAGGAGTTAGAATTGATGGAGTACTAAGCGAATTTTCAGTTATGGAAGGTGTAAAAGAGGCCGTTACTGAAATAATGCTAAATGTAAAAGAGGTAGTAATAAAGGCAGAAACTGCTGGAGAAAGAAAAATGACTCTTTCTGCAAAGGGACCTAAGACTGTTACAGCTGCTGATATAATACCGGATATTGGACTAGAAATTGTAAATCCTGATCAAATTATTTGTACGTTAACTACAGATAGAGAGATAGATATGGAATTTATAGTCGATACTGGTGAAGGATTTGTTGTTGCTGAAGAGATAGAGAAAAAAGATTGGGCTGTAGATTTTATAGCAGTTGATGCTATCTATACACCTATTAAAAAAGTATCTTACTCAGTTCAGGATACAATGGTTGGAAGAATGACTGATTTCGACAAGTTAACTTTAGATATTGAAACTGATGGAAGTGTAGAGATAAGAGATGCAATCTCTTATGCTATAGAGCTTTTAAAGTATCATTTAGATCCTTTCCTAGATTTAGGAAACAGAATGGATCACTTAAGAGTAGATCTTGAGGAAGAGGAGGAAACTCCAACATCAACAAACAAAACAGATGATATAATGAACACTAGAATAGAAGAGCTTGACTTGACTGTTAGATCATTTAACTGTTTAAAGAAGGCTGGAATAGAAGAAGTAGGGCAATTGGCAAAAATGTCAATGAACGAACTTCTAAAAATAAAAAATCTAGGAAGAAAATCACTAGATGAGATCCTTGAAAAGATGAAAGAACTTGGGTTCGATCTGAATGGAAATGGATCTGTAGAATAATTAGATAAGGAGGCTAACTGACTAATGAACCACAATAAATCATATAGAAAGTTAGGGAGAAGAGCTGATCATAGAAAAGCTATGTTAATGAACTTAACAATATCTCTAATTTTATCAGATAGAATAGAAACTACTGTTACTAGAGCAAAAGAACTTAGAAAGTTTGCTGAGAGAATGGTAACTCTTGGTAAAAAAGGAACTCTTGCACACAGAAGACAAGCTTTCGCTTTCTTAAGAAGCGAAGAGGCTGTAGCTAAGTTATTTAACGATTTAGCTCCAAAGTATGCTGAGAGAAACGGTGGATACACAAGAATCATCAGAACTTCTGTAAGAAAGGGAGATTCTGCTGAGATGGCTATAATCGAATTAGTATAATTCTAATTCGTTTGGAAAGAGAACTACATTGTAGTTCTCTTTTTTTTTAATTTAAAATGCTATAAAATTAAACAAAACAAAAAAAATGTCCTAAATTTCAAACAAAGGTTAAAAAATCATTTTTTCTTCAAAAAACAAACAAAATGTATTGCAAATAAGACTTTATTAATGTATAATATATCCATAAAGTGCCTAGGGGGACTTACTATACTTTTATTATCATTCGGAGGTTAAAATGTTAAAAGGAACAGTAAAATGGTTCAACAAAGAAAAAGGATTTGGTTTTGTAACATGTGAAGAGGGAAAAGATTATTTCGTACACTTTACTGGAATTATTGGGGAAGGGTTTAGAACTTTAGAAGAAGGACAAAATGTTTCATTTGTTGTAGAAGATGGAAATAAAGGACCAATTGCTAAAGAAGTAACTGCAGCTTAATTAAATATAAAACCAAGAGTGAAATTTAAATTTCACTCTTTTTTTTTACAAAAAAAGTCAGAAAATATGTTAAAATATAATATATTCGATTTTAAGGAGATAATAATGATATTGGGATTAACTGGTGGTATAGGTAGTGGAAAATCGACAGTTAGCAAGATATTTTTATCTATGGGATTAAAAGTTTTTGATGCAGATTTAATAGCTAAAAATATCTTAGAAAGTGATACAACAAAAGAGGAAATTAAAGAAAGACTAGGAAAAGAGTTTGTAAATTTAAAAGATAACTCTGTTGAAAAAAATTTATTAAAAACAGAAGTTTTTAATAAGCCAGAAAAATTAAAAATTTTAAATTCGATAGTTCATCCAAAGGTTTTAAAAATTTATAAGGATTTGTCATCGAAATATTTTCAAAGCCATGAGATAGTAATTTTTGATGTTCCTTTATTATTTGAAGTTAACTTAGAAATGTATTGTAATAAGGTTATAGTAGTAGATATAGGCTCAGAATTACAGATAGAAAGAATAAAGAGAAGAGATGGAATAAATGAGGAACTTATAAATAAAATTGTTTCGAATCAGATATCTAGAGATGAAAGAAATTTAAAAGCTGATATTATTATAGAAAATAATGGAACATTAGAGGAATTAGAAATTAAAGTAAAAAAAATTATATATGATATAGAAAGAGGAAAAATATGAAAATAGTTGCCCCAGCGGGTAGTATAGAAAGATTTCACGCCGCAATAAAAGCAGGTGCTGATGAGATTTATATGGGTTTAAAAGGATTTGGAGCGAGAAGAAATGCTGTAAATTTAACATTAGAAGAGTATAAAGAGGCTTTAGATTACGCTCATGAAAGAGGAGTTAAAGTATTTTTAACTTTAAATACAATTATGATGGATGTAGAGATTGAAGCTATTTCAATCAACTTAAGAGAGTTGTATAAGCATGGATTAGACGCTGTAATTGTTCAAGATTTTGGATTGGCAAAATTTATAAAAGAAAATTATCCAGGGCTTGAACTACATGGAAGTACTCAAATGACTGTTGCAAATCATATAGAGGCAAATTACTTAAAATCTATTGGATTTGAGAGAGTTGTTTTACCAAGAGAGTTATCATTTGAAGAGATAAAAGAGATTAGAGAAAAAAGTGAAATTGAATTAGAGATATTTGTTTCAGGAGCACTCTGCATATCATATTCTGGAAATTGTTATATGAGTAGTTTTATTGGCGGACGTAGTGGAAATAGAGGAATGTGTGCTCAACCATGTAGAAAAAAATATAGTTCTGAAGGTGAAGATGAGGGATATGCTTTAAGTCCTAAAGATCAACTTTATGGATTTGATGAGATTCAAAAGTTAAAAGAGATTGGAATAGATAGTATTAAATTAGAAGGAAGAATGAAAGAGCCTAACTATGTTTTCCAAACAGTAAGTTATTATAAAGATTTAATAGATGGAAAGAATGTTGAGGAGAAGAGTTCTCAAATATTTAATAGAGGATATAGTACTGGATACTTCTATAAAAATAGACCTGAAATAATGAATAAAGAGTTCGCAAGTCATTTAGGTAAAAATTTGGGAGAACTTAAAGAAAATAGATTGAAATTAAATGAAAAAATAATTTTAGGTGATGGAGTTACATTTTTATCTAAAGATTATGAAAAAATTGGCGGAACTTATATAAATAAAATTGATACAAGGTTTGAAAGAGGAAAAAGAGAAGCTAATCCTGGAGAAACTATAGTATTAAGAGATTTACCAACTGGAACAAAGTATGTTTATAGAAATTACTCTAAAGAGATAAGTGATTTAATAGAGCAAAAATTAAAAACTACAGATAAGAAACATTTAATAGAATTTAATTTTACTGCTAAAGTTGGAGAAAATGCATCTATAAAAGTTTCAACACTGAATAATAGATTAGAATTAGTAACAGCAGAGATATTATCTGAAAATATTGTTGAATTAGCAAAAAATAAGGGTACTTCAAAAGAGATTATAGAGGAAAAAATTCTTGAAATAGGTGATACAACATTTAAAGGAGTTGTAAGAAATATAGATATTGATGAAAATATATTCTTACCAATATCTGTATTAAAACAGATGAAAAGAGATGTTGTAAAAGAGCTTTTAGAAAAGTTAATTGTGAGTTATAGAAGAGAGGTTTTTGAAGATATAAAAAAGCTTTCAAGAGTGGAAACTATAGAGAAAGAAATTATAGTATCAGCTATAGTTTCAAATAAAGAACAAAGAGAGATTCTAGAATCTTTAGGAATAAAAAAGATTTATAATAAAGGTTATGATGTAGCAAGAGAGGGTATTTTAGATAAAATTGATTTAAATAATAATATGGCTACAAATTTATACCAAGCACTGAAAAATAAAAATGATAAAATAACTTTAGGTTGGAATTTGAATATTTCTAATCGTTATGCATTTGATCAATTTTCAACATTAAAAAATGTAGATACAATAATATTGTCTCCAGAAATAAGCTATAGAAGATTAGAAGAGATGGGAGAAACAAAAATTAAGAAAGCTATTTTAGCTTATGGAAGACCAAGAGCTATGTATACTGAGTTATCTTTAGTTGGAAAAGAGCAAAAAGTTATTGAAAATGAGCAAGGCGATAAGTTTACAATTATTCAAAATGATTTAGGGAATAGTGAAATCTACTTAGAGCATCCATTAAATATATTAGAAGATAAAGAATATCTAGAAGAGATAGGAGTTTCAGAATTAGTTTTAGAATTTACAACAGAAACAGAGGATGAAATAAAAAATATTTTAGAAGGTAAGGGAGAGTATAGACCTTATAACTATGAAAAAGGAGTGTTTTAAGTGAATATAAGGCTAGTTAGAAATTTAGCAACAGTATTTGGATTAGGAGATATGCCAGTAGCTCCAGGAACATTTGGAACATTGGGTGGAATACCTTTATATATTGGATTGGTTTTATTAAAAAGAATATTTCCAAATAATATGATATATAACTCTTTTTATTTTATGTTTTTAATGACCTTTTTCGCTATATCAGTTTACGTTTGTGATATTGCTGAAAGAGAGATATTCAAAGAGAAAGATCCACAAAAAGTTGTGATAGATGAGGTTCTAGGATTTTTAACTACTTTATTCTTAATAAATCCAGTTGGAATTTTTGAAACAACAGCAGCTATAATTTTAGGATTTATTATATTTAGATTCTTTGATATAACAAAGATAGGTCCAATTTATAAATCACAATTTTTTGGTAATGGAGTTGGGGTTGTTTTAGATGATTTCTTAGCTGGAGTAATTGGAAACTTTTTAATGGTTTGTATTTGGACTATATTTTTCTAAGAGGTAGATAAGATGAGATGTACTTTAATATTGGTTGGAACAGAGTTATTAAATGGTGCAACTTTAGATACAAATAGTGTATTTATGGCTAATGAGCTAAATAAAGTAGGCATAAAAATAGATTTTAAATTGATAGTAGGTGACTCTTTAGAAAAAGTTATTGAAGCTATAAAGTTTGCAAAAGAAAGAAATGAACTTGTAATTTTATCAGGTGGTTTAGGTTCAACAGATGATGATTTAACAAAAGAGGCTATCAGTAAATTTTTAAATAAAAAAATGATAGTTGAAGAGGATGAATTAGTTGAAATACAGAAAAAATTTGAAAAATTAAATATAGAGTTTCTAAAGAAAAATTATAAAGAGGTTGAGAAACCAGAAGGAGCCATTTCAATAAAAAATGATGTAGGAATGGCACCTGCATTCTTTATAAATGGAATTGCTGCTTTCCCAGGAGTTCCTAAAGAGTTATACAATATGTTTCCAAAGTTTTTAAAATACTATACAGAGAGCTATTGTGAAAATGTAGATCCAATTTACATAAAAGATATTGTTGTATCAGGAATTCCTGAATCTATATTGGAAGAGAAGATAAAAGTGTTTTTTACAGAACCAAATATAGAATATGAGTTTTTAGTTAAGGATTATGGTATAATAGTGAGGATGCAAACACTAGAGAGCTTTAAAAACACAGTGGAAAAAATTAAGGAAAAGATATATAATAGTATAGGAAAATATATTGTAACTGAAGACGAAGAGAAAATAGAAGAAAAAGTTTGTAATCTTTTAAAAAGTAAAAATTACACATTAGCTGTTGCGGAGTCATGTACTGGTGGAATGTTAGCTTCAACTATTGTAGGATTATCTGGAGTCTCAGAAATTTTTATAGAGGGATTAGTAACATATAGTAACGAATCAAAAATAAATCGGTTAAATGTTGATAAAAATATAATAGAGAGATATGGAGCTGTTAGTAAAGAAGTAGCAGAAGCGATGGTTTTTGGATTAAAAGCAAAAGTTGCAATTTCAACAACTGGAATTGCTGGTCCAAATGGTGGAACTTTAGAAAAACCTGTAGGTCTTGTTTATGTAGGTCTTAAGGTTAAAGATAAAATTAAAAGCTTTAAATTCAATTTCACAGGGGATAGAGAGAGAATAAGAAGAAAAGCAGTTCTCCATAGTCTATTTGAACTATATAAAATGTTAGAGGAGGATGAATAGAAAGTGAGTATAGGAGAAAGAATAAAAAAAAGCAGAAATGAGAAATCATTATCATTAAGAGAGTTGGCAACAATGGTTGATTTATCAGCTAGCTTTTTATCACAAATAGAACAAGGAAAAGCATCTCCTTCAATTGAGAATTTGAAGAAAATAGCAAACTCATTAGATGTAAGAGTTAGTTATCTAATTGAAGATGAAGAGGTAAAGAAAAACTCTGATTTAATTAGAGCCAAAGAGAGAAAATTTGTAGAGAGTGTGGATTCGAATACAACATTATCACTTTTAACGTCATCAAATATAGAGAAAAGTATGGAGCCAATTTTATATGAGATTGGACCTGGTGGAGAAAGTGGAAGAAGCTATTATACACATCCTGGAGAGGAGTTTATATTTGTTCTTGAAGGAAGTATTGATATATATATAGAGGAAGCTATTCATAACTTACACGAAGGAGATAGTTTCTATTTTAAATCTAGTCAAAAGCATAGATTTAAAAATAATACAGATAAAAGAGCTAGAGCTCTTTGGGTGGTAAATCCACCTACATTCTAATAATGGAGGCAAATAATGAATATAGAAGTAAAGGTATTGAATTCTACAAGATTAACTAAGCTGTTAATCGCAGCAAGTAGATGGTTATCAAAATATTCAGATGTTTTAAATGATCTAAATGTCTATCCTGTTCCAGATGGAGATACAGGAACAAATATGTCAATGACATTACAAGCGGTTGAGAATGAGTTAATTAAATTAAATCATGAACCTGATATGGAGGAGTTAGCAGAGATAGTATCTGAAGCTATACTTTTAGGAGCTAGAGGAAACTCAGGAACAATTTTATCACAAATAATTCAAGGTTTCTTAGAGGGTGTAAGAACTAAAGAGGAAGTTGGAGTAGATGATGTTAAAGTTGCTTTCAGAATAGCAAAAGAAAAAGCTTATAAAGCTGTAAGTGAACCTGTAGAAGGAACTATGTTAACAGTTATAAGAAGAGTTGCTGAAGAAGCTGAAAAATATACAGGACCATCGGATGATTTTATTCCGTTCTTAGTATACTTAAAAGAAGCAGCACAAGAAGCTGTTCAAGAAACTCCAAATCAATTACCAAAGTTAAAAGAAGCTGGAGTTGTAGATGCTGGAGGTCAAGGGATATTCTATATCTTAGAGGGATTTGAAAAATCTGTTACAGATCCAGATATGTTACATGATTTAGAAAGAATAGTTCAATCACAAGCTAAAAGAAAAGATATAATGGAACATTCAGGAAATCATGTTTTTGAAGATATTAAATTTAAATATTGTACAGAGTTTGTAATTGAATCTGGAGATTTTGATTTAGATGATTATAAATCAAAAATTGTAAATCATGGAGACTCTATGGTTTGTGCTCAAACTTCAAAGAAGACAAAAACTCATATACATACAAATAATCCTGGATTAGTTTTAGAAATAGCTGGTCAATTAGGAAATTTATCAAATATAAAAATTGATAACATGGAGATTCAACATAAAAATATGTTATTAGCTGATGCAGAGCATTATAAAGTTGATAAAAGAGGAAAAGTTTTAGTTCAAAATGAAAATAGCAAACCAATTGCTTACTTTGCTATTGTTGATAATATGGAGTTAGGTAACTTATTCTTAGATAATGGAGCAACAGCCGTTTTAATAGGAGGGCAAACTCAAAATCCGAGTGTTGCAGATATCGAAGAGGGAATTAATAAAATAAAGGCTGACAAAATTGTTATTCTACCAAATAATAAAAATATCATATCATCAGCAAAGATTGCAGCTGAAAGATCTTCTAAAGAAGTAATGGTTTTAGAAACAAAAACTATGCTAGAAGGAGAGTATGTTGTAAAAAATAAAGAGTTTGGAATGGATGAGATGTTAAAGCAACTTCCATTTAATACATCAATTGAAATAACTCAAGCAGTAAGAGATACAAAGGTTGATGAATTAGTTATAGCTCAAGGAGATTATATAGCTTTAATTAATGGTAAAATAAAAGCTAAAGGATTAACTTTAGAAGAGACAATTGAAAGTGTATATAAGATGTGTGTAAACAGTGAGACTTTAAATATATTTGCATGTATTGGAAAGGGTTCAACTGAAGAAGCTAATAAGGTTTTAAAAGGAATTAAATCTACAGTTAAATATTCAGATTTAGTAATCGGTCAAGAAAATTATCCTTACTACATATATGTAACAAATAGAAATCCTGAGTTACCTGAAATAGCGATTGTAACAGATTCTACATCAGATTTAACACCAGAGATGATAAAAGGTCTAGATGTAGATATTATCCCATTAAAAATTAAATTAGCAGGAGACACTTACTACAGAGATGGCGTGGATATGTCTAAAGGTGAATTCTGGAAACAGTTATTAAAAGATGGTGTTGTTCCAAAAACATCACAACCATCACCAGCTGAGTTCAAGGAGCTTTATGAAAAGTTATTAGAAAGAGGATATAAAAAGATTATATCTATTCATATTTCAAGTAAATTAAGTGGAACTCAACAAGCTGCAAGAGTAGCGAGAGGTATGTTAAATAGAGAGGATGATATAGCGATAGTAGATTCTAAAGTTGTAACATTTGCACTAGCTCATATAGTTATTGAAGCTGCTAAAATGGTAAAAGATGGAAAAGCTTTTGATGAAATTATTGAATGGATAGATGAAACTAAGAGTAAAATGAAAGTTTACTTTGTTGTAAAAGAGTTATCGTACCTAGAAAAAGGTGGAAGAATAGGAAGAGCATCATCAGTTATTGGTGGATTCTTGAAAATAAAACCTGTTTTAAAATTAGAGAACGGTGAAGTTTGTATTGAGGCTAAAGCACTTGGAGAAAGAGGCGCTTTATCTTATATGGAGAAACTTATTAAAAACGAAAAGAACTCTATTATAATGTATACTGGTTGGGGTGGAACTCGTAATGAGTTAGAAGCAGCTGATCAATTAAGAAGTATAGCTGAAAAAACTAAGAAATTAGATTACAGATCTAGAATGGAGATTGGTGCAACAATAGCATCGCATACTGGTCCTGTATATGGAATGGGAATTTTAAATAAAATAAGATAATAAAAAATAGCTAGATTTTTAATCTAGCTATTTTTACAAAGAACATCTTTTTTTAATAAATTAAATAAGAATAGCTATAAAGAGATTTTAAGGGATTGACTGGACATTAAAAAGAAAATATAATAAAGAAAAACCATAGGAGGAGAAAGATGGCAATATTAGTTTGTGGTGGAGCTGGATATATAGGAAGTCATGCGGTTAGAGCTTTATTAGAAGCAAAGAGAGAGGTTATTGTTTTAGATAACATGCAAACAGGTCATGTAGAAGCAGTATCTGAAGATGTTAAGTTAGCATTAGGGGATTTAAGAGATATAGAGTTTTTAAAAAGAGTTTTTAAAGAGAATAAAATAGAGGGGGTTATACACTTTGCCGCTGATTCATTAGTTGGAGAAAGTATGACAAATCCAGCTAAATATTTTGAAAATAATGTTTTAGGAACAATGAATTTACTTAACACAATGAAAGAGTTTGAAGTAAAAAACATTGTATTCTCATCAACAGCAGCAACATATGGAGAACCTAAAAATATACCAATACTTGAAACAGATGAAACAAATCCAACAAATCCGTATGGTGAAAGTAAATTAATGGTTGAGAAACTATTAAAATGGTACGACTATGCTTACGGAATAAAATATACAGCTCTTAGATACTTTAATGTAGCTGGAGCATATCCAACAGGAGAGATTGGAGAAGACCATAGTCCAGAAACACATCTAATTCCTATCATATTACAAGTTGCTTTAGGAAAAAGAGAAAAAATAGGAATATATGGAGATGACTATCCAACAGAGGATGGAACTTGTATTAGAGACTATGTTCATGTAATGGATTTAGTTGATGCACATATATTAGCGTTGGATAGATTAAAAAATGGTGGAGAGAGTACAGTTTATAATTTAGGAAATGGAGAGGGATTCTCAGTTAAACAAGTTATAGAGGTAGCTAGAAAGGTTACAAAGCATGAAATACCAGCTGAAGTATCTCCTAGAAGAGCTGGAGATCCTGCAAAATTAGTTGCAAGCTCTCAAAAAGCTATGAATGAATTAAAGTGGAAACCTAAGTATGCTTCGTTAGATTCAATAATAGAGACAGCATGGAAATGGCATAAAGAAAATCCTGAAGGATATAACGACTAAAAAAATTAGGCAGAACTCTGCCTAATTTTTTATTTTAAGGAGAAAATATGAGAATATATAGATTTGATGAGATAGATTCGACTAATAGATTTTTAAGAGAGAAAGATGATGTCTTAGAAAAAGATTTAGCAATTGCAAAAGTTCAAAATGCAGGAAGAGGAAGAAGAGGAAATAAATGGGTATCAACAGAAGGTGCAGCACTATTTTCTTTTGCCTTAAAGCATGATTTAGGAATACAAGATGAAGAATATATGAAGCTTCCTCTTTTAGTAGGGTATTCGTTATTATATTCTTTAAAAGAAATAGAGAATTTAGATTATAAGTTTAAATGGACAAATGATTTATATTTAGAAGATAAAAAAATTAGTGGAATCTTAGTTGAAAAGATAAAAGATTATTATATAATTGGAATAGGATTAAATATAAATAATTTGAATTTAGAAGAAGCAAAAGATAAAGGAATGTCACTGAGAGAAAAAACAGGAAAAGAGTATGATCTAGAAGAGGTTATACTTACAATAGTTTCAGATTTCTTTAAGAGCTTTGAAGAGTTTAAAATTGGAAAATGGAAAGAGATTTTAGAGAAAATAAATAAAGTTAATTACCTATACGGAAGAAGAATTGAGATTGTAAATTTTGATAAAGAAGAGAGTGGAATAGCAGGAGATATTTTAGAAGATGGAACTCTTGAGGTATTTGTAGGAAACGAAATAAAAAAATATAATATAGGTTCAATCCATATAGCAAAAAAATAGAGGAGAATATAAACAAAAAGAGAATATGAACAAGAAGAGAATAGTATTAGGAATGAGTGGAGGAGTTGATTCTTCAACTTCTGCATATATGTTAAAAGAGGATGGTTTTGAAGTAATAGGAGTTACTTTAGTTGTAAGTAAAGAGCAAAGAGAGTCCCAAGATTTAAAGGATGCAATAGCTTTAGCCAAAGAGTTAGAGATTGAGCATATAATTTTAGATATAGTAGATGAGTTCAATGAAAAAATAGTAAAATACTTTGTTGATGAATACTCTAAGGGTATGACTCCATCTCCTTGTGTAGTTTGTGACGAGATTATAAAAATGAAAAAGTTGATTGAAACTGCAAATTTAAAAGATGCTTACTATATAGGAACAGGGCATTATTGTGAAGTAAGTAGAGATAATAGATTCAATAAAAGTTTATTTAAAAAACCAGCAGATACAAGAAAAGATCAAGGATATATGCTGTATAGAATAGATTCTGAAATAATTGATAGAATGATTTTTCCGTTAGCAAAGTATGAAAAAACATTAGTTAGAGAAAAAGCTAAAAGTTATGGAGCGAAAGTTCATGATAAAAAAGATAGCCAAGGAATTTGTTTTGCAAAAGAGGGATATTTAGAGTTTTTAAAAAAAGCTTTAGGTGATAAAATAAAACCAGGAAACTTTGTAGATAATAGTGGAAAAATTTTAGGTCAACACCAAGGGTATCAACTATATACAATTGGGCAAAGAAGAGGATTAGGGGTTTTATTTCCTAAAATATACTTTATTATAGATATTATTCCAGAAAAAAATGAAATAATTTTGGGAGACTATATAGAGTTATATAGAAAAAAAGTTGAATTAGAAGACTTTAAAACTCAGATTCCATTCGAAACTCTTTTGGAGATGAGAGTATTTGCAAAACCTAGATTTTCTAGTTTAGGTTTTTATGGAAAAGTTATTAAAGAGAATGAAAAAATATATTTTGAATATGACGAGGAAAATCCACAAAATGCTAAAGGACAGCATTTAGTTATATATAGCGATGATTTAGTTATCGGTGGAGGAAAAATAATATTTTAAGGGGGTAAAAAATGAAGCTAGAAAGATTAATGAAAGAAAAAGGGGTAGATGCAATTTTAATAACAAGTCTACTAAATGTAAGATATTTTACAGATTTTACAGGAACAACTGGAACGGCATTAGCAGTAAAAGATAAAAGGTTTTTTATAACAGATTTTAGATATGTATCTCAAGGTAAAAATGAAGTAGAAAAAAATGGATTTGAATTGATTTGCGAAAATATATCTACTTTAAAAAAAGTAGGAGAGTTACTAAAAGAGTTTGAAGTGAAAAAAATTGCAATTGAAAATCAAAGTGTTACTCTTGATCAGTTTAAATTATTCCAAAGTAATTTTCCAGAAGTTGAGTTTGTATATTTAGATGATACATTTATAAAAGAAAGAGAGATAAAATCAGAGGAAGAGATAGAAATAATAAGAGAATCTGTAAAAATTGCAGAAGTAGCCTTAGAAAAGACTTTACCAAAAATTAAAATTGGAATTAAAGAAAGAGAGATTGCTGCTGAATTAGAGTATCAAATGAGAAAATTGGGTGCTTCGAAAGCTTCATTTGATATTATCGTTGCTTCTAACGAAAGATCAGCTTTACCTCATGGAGTAGCAAGTGAAAAGCTAGTAGAAGAAGGTTTCTTAACAATAGATTATGGATGTTTTTATAAAGGGTATGCTTCAGATATAACGAGAACATTCTATATTGGAGATAATCCAACACAGAAGCATTTAGAGATATATGAGATTGTAAAAGAAGCAAACGAAAGAGCTATTAAAGCTGTAAAAGCTGGTATTACAGTTCATGAGTTAGATGCAATAGCAAGAGACTTTATAAAAGAAAGGGGATATGGTGAATATTTTGGTCATGGGTTAGGTCATGGGTTTGGATTACAGATTCATGAGTACCCAGGAATCTCATTTAAAGCTGAAAATAAAGTTTTAAAAGAGGGGATGATTATAACGATAGAACCTGGAATTTATCTTCCTGATTTTGGAGGGGTTAGAATAGAGGATGATATTTTAGTTACAAAAAATTCATGTGAAATATTAACAACTTTAGATAAGAAATTTAAAAAAATAAAATAAAATATCTAAAAAAATAAAAAAAACGTTCGCAAAAAGCACGAATTGACGAACAATATATATTTTTTTTATAAAACATATATATAATTAATCTTTTTAATTTGTACAAAAGTATGATATTCTTTATACAATACTGGAAAGTTTATTAAGCATTTTGATATAAAATGAAAATAAATTATCAATATGGAGGGGATTATGCAGGCTGAATTAAAAAGAACAGAAAAAAAGAGTTTCATAGACAAGTTTTTGAACATAATTGAAAAAGGGGGAAATGCTTTACCTCACCCAGCAACACTATTTGCAATATTAGCATTAACAGTTGTAATTATTTCAGGAATAGGTGGAGCTTTAGGTTGGTCAGTTGATTTCGTTGGAATCAATAGAAAAACAATGAAAACAGAAGAGATGGTAATTGCTACTAAATCTCTTATGACAAAAGAGGGAGTAAACTATATATTTACTTCAATGGTAAATAACTTTACTGGGTTTGCACCGTTAGGAACAGTTTTAGTTGCAATTATAGGTATAGGAATAGCTGAAAGATCAGGATTAATGGCAGCTATTTTAAAGAAAGTAGCGTTATCAACGCCAAAGAAATTAGTAACAGTTATGGTTATATTCTTAGGAATTATGTCAAACGTAGCATCAGATGCTGGGTATGTTGTTTTACCACCACTAGCAGCACTAATATTTATATCATTTGGAAGACATCCAATAGCCGGATTAGCAGCAGCCTTTGCTGGAGTTTCTGGAGGATTCTCAGCTAACTTATTGATAGGAACAATCGATCCACTTTTAGGAGGAATATCAACAGAAGCAGCAAGAATACTTGATCCAACATATTATGTTGCACCAACAGCAAACTGGTACTTCATGATGGCTTCAACATTTGTAATTACATTCTTAGGAACTTTAATAAATGATAAAATAGTAGAACCAAGATTAGGAAAATATACTGGTGACAGTGGAAGTGATTTCCAAGAAGTAACAGCTCAAGAGAAAAAAGCTTTAAGAGCAGCAGGGATAGCAACTGTAGTTATGTTAATCTTATTAGTTCCAATTTACTTAGCTTTAGGTAAGAATTTCTTAGGAAATGGATTAGTACCAGTAATTGTATTATTCTTTGCACTTCCAGGATTAGCTTATGGAAAATCTATAGGAACAATAAAAAGTGATTCAGATGTAATGGGTATGTTAACAAAATCAATGCAAGGAATGGCTGGATATATAGTTTTAGTATTCTTCGCAGCTCAATTTATAGCATACTTTGGATATACAAATTTAGGAACAATTTTAGCAGTTAAAGGAGCAGATTTCTTAGAGGCAGCTGGAATTGGTGGAATTCCATTAGTAATAGGATTTATAATAATAGTAGGATTCTTAAATCTATTCATGGGATCAGCATCAGCTAAATGGGCTATCTTAGCACCAGTATTTGTTCCTATGTTAATGAGAGTAGGTTACTCACCAGAGTTTACACAACTTGCATACAGAATAGGAGATTCAACTACAAATATAATATCTCCATTAATGTCATACTTTGCAATGATAATAGTGTTCATGCAAAAATATGATAAGAAAGCATCGTTAGGAACATTAATATCAGTAATGCTTCCATATTCGATTGTTTTCTTAATTGGATGGTCAATTTTCTTAGCAATTTGGATGATGAGTGGACTTCCAATAGGTCCAGGAGCATCAATGCTATTAGCAGGATTTTAATAATTAAAAGGTTGGAGTATTCCAACCTTTTTTATTAGAGCATATTAATCAAAATATTATCTTGACAAAATCTGTATTATACTATACTATAACAGTATAGAAATTGACTAAACCAAATATAATTAAATAAAAAAAATAGGAGCTAGCTCCTATTTTTTTATTTTCCACAACATTTTTTATATTTTTTACCTGATCCACAAGGACAGTTTTCATTTCTACCTATTTTTGTAACAGTTCTAGGAGGTTGATTTTCTCCAAAAATTTCTGTGTAAGTATGTCCTTTTAAAATCCATAATGGTAATGATTTTGAGATTCTAGTAATTAAAGTTAGGAAGATAGACTCAGAATTTGAACTTTCAAATGTGATTCTTGTTTTTACATCTTCAACTATAGACTCAACAGATAAATTATTTTTTAATCTATCAATAATAGTAGTTATTTCAAAACCAATTTGTGGACCTTGTAACTTATGAGACATTAAAAGAGCTATTAAATCAGCTACATCTTGAGTTTTTTCGATATAGAAATAGTTCCAATAGTTTTTATACTCATCATTAGTTAAAACTTTATAATCTAATCCTTCATATTTGATAGTTTCATGTAAAATATCTACAGGTTCAGAAACAGAGTCTGCAATTAAGTAGATAGTTTTACTTCCAGAATCTTCTAATTTAGAGATAAATACATTTAAAATCCATCTTGAATCAATGAAAGCATGTATTTTCTCAAGAGTGATATCATTAAATGTAGGAGTTAATAGCTCTAATAATTTGTGCTCATCAACAACTCCATAGAATCTAATCATTCCTAGGATTAGCATCTCTAACTCTTGATAGAAATCTATAAGAGTTTTATTTTCATCTTTTTCAGATAAAGAATTAATTCTTTCAACGAACCATGTTGAAAGAACATAATGGTTGTTATCCTTTTCTTTTATAACAGTTTTAGAAATAAATCCAAAACTTTGTAGAGGTAATAAGAACTCCTCATATTCGAAGAATTCCTCTTCACTTACTTTACTATTCTCAATGTTAAATTGAGAAAGATAAGTTATTGTATCCTTAGAAAAAATCTCTAAGAAAGTATTTGAATTATTTTCATAAGCCTCAACAATTTTTTCTATAATTTTTCCTTTTACAGTACTTTTAGCGATTTTTATATTAAATTTAGCTAAAATTTTAAAAAGATCATCTTTAAGTAGGCTATTTAAAGATTCTATTAAAAATTTATCTTCCACGTTGACCTCCAAGCATTTTTTATTATTATTATACCACAAAAATATAAAAATACAAAAATGTATAGAAGTTAAGTCCAGAATGGGTTAAAACTTTATAATAAAAAAGAGATCAATACTGATCTCTCATTAAAATTTATTCAGCTGGAGCAATACACTCAACAGGGCAAGCACCTGCACAAGCACCACAGTCGATACATTGGTCTTCGTCGATTCTTCTTTTTCCACCATCTACTTCAGAAATGCAACTTACTGGACAGATTGCTTCACAAGTTCCACATCCGATACAGATATCTTCATTAATTCTATGAGCCATGATAACCTCCTTTTAAAATATTAAGTATGAATATACAAAATTAAAGTATACTCGACATGAAGTATACCATTTTGCTATTCAAAAGGCAACTATTTTCTAAGCTATTATTAAAAATTAATTTATAAATTCCTTTTTTTTTAAGAAAAATTAATATATAATTAGAAAAAAATGAGGTGATAAAATTATGAAAATATTTGTGATATCTGATATTCATGGTTCAAGTTATTATTTAAAAAAAGCTTTAGAAGCATATGCTAAAGAAAAAGCAGATTATTTATTAATATTAGGAGATGAACTATATCATGGTCCAAGAAATCCACTTCCTCAAGATTATAATCCAAAAGAGGTTTCAGAAATTTTAAATAAGTATAAAGAAAAAATAATTGCTGTTAGAGGAAATTGTGATAGTGAAGTGGATCAAATGTTATTAGAGTATCCACTTATGTCAGATTATTCTATTTTGTTTATTAATAGTAAGAGAATTTTTGCTACTCATGGACATATATACAATGAGGATAAGCTTCCAAATCTTTCAGAAGGTGATATATTTATATATGGACATACACATCTTCCAGTAGCAAAATATGAAAATAACTTATATATATTAAATCCTGGGTCGATAACTCTTCCAAAAGGTGGGAATAAAAATAGTTATGGATTGTTTGAGAATAATAGTTTTTATGTTAAAGATTTAAATGGAGAGATTATAAAAGAGATAGAACTAAAATAGGAGTGCAAAAGCACTCCTATTTTATCTATTTAATTGCATACTTTAAAACATCAATGAAATAATCAACATAGTTTACAGTTATTCCAGTTTTTAAAAAATCTGGAAGTCTATCAAAATCTTTTTTATTGTCCTTAGGCAAAATCAACTCAAAAATACCAACTCTTCTAGCAGCAATAGTTTTTTCTCTAACACCACCGATAGGAAGAACTTTTCCAGTTAAAGTTAACTCACCTGTCATAGCAATACCTTTTCTTATAGGTGTATTCGTTGCTAGTGAGTAAAGAGCAAGAGCCATAGTTATACCAGCTGATGGACCATCTTTAGGAGTTGCACCTTCAGGAACATGTAGATGTACTCTATTATGATCAAAATACTCTTTTATTTCAGTTGGGTATTTATCCTCTTTAAAAAGAAGAGATCTAATGTACGAGTAAGCAATTTCAGCGGATTCTTTCATAACATCCCCAAGTTGCCCAGTCAGTTTAAGTCCACTATCTTTATTACTAATGCTTGTAGCTTCAATATATAAAGTAGCTCCACCAAGAGATGTCCAAGCCAATCCAAGAGTTACTCCAGGAATCTCTTTTTGATAAAGTTCCTCAGTTGTAAATATTGGAGCTCCCAAATAGGATTCTACATTGTTTTCATTTATTCTAACTTTATCTGTATTCCCTTCAGCAATTTTCAAGTTAACTTTTCTCATAATTTTTCGAATACATTTATCAAGAGTTCTAACACCAGCTTCTCTAGCATATTTATCTATTATAAATTTTAAAGCATTTTTACTGATAGTAACCTCTTTATTATCTAAAGCGTGTGCTTTTAATTGTTGAGGAATTAGATATTTTTGTGCAATCTGAAGCTTTTCTTCAAGTATGTACCCAGAAAGATGAATTATTTCCATTCTATCTAATAGTGGCCTAGGAATTGTATCTAGTTGGTTAGCTGTTGTAACAAAAAGTATTTTAGAAAGATCATATCTTATGTCTAGATAGTGATCTAAAAAATCTTTATTTTGTTCGGGGTCTAAAACTTCTAAAAGTGCAGAGGCAGGATCCCCTCTAAAGCTATTTCCAATTTTATCAATCTCGTCAATCATAATAACTGGGTTTGAAGTTTGGACAAGCTTCAGTGATTGAATAATCTTTCCAGGCATAGCTCCAATATATGTTCTTCTATGACCTTTTATTTCTGCTTCATCAACCATTCCACCTACAGAGAATCGATAAAATTGTCGATTTAAAGATTCAGCAATAGATTTTCCAATAGATGTTTTTCCAACTCCAGGAGGACCAACAAGGCAAAGAATCGAACCATTTACATTTCCTGTTTTTATAACAGTACTCACAAACTCTAAGATACTGTTTTTAATATCTTCTAATCCGTAATGATCTCTATCTAAAATCATTTTAGATTTTTTAATGTCCAATCTATCTTTAGAGAAAACTCCCCAAGGAAGTTCAACAATAGATTCCACATAGGTTCTAGCAACATGGTATTCAGGAGAACCTTGATCTAGAATGGATAATTTTTCCAGTTGCTCGTTAACAATTTTTTCAGCTTCTGGCGAAAGATGAATATGATTTATTTTATCTACTATTTTGTCGACGACAGCAGATTTTTCATCCTTTTCTAAGCCAAGTTCTTGCTTTATTAATTTCAGTTGTTCTCTTAAAAAATATTCTTTTTGCTGTTTACTAACTTTATCCTCAATTTGTTTAGAGATTTTAGCTTGAAGTTGCGATATCTCCAACTCTTTTTTTAACATAGTTAATAGTCTTTGAGAACGATTGTTTATATTAAACTCTTCTAAAAGCTCTTGTAAATCTTTGGCTTCTGCTTTTAGCATCGATGAAACAAAATCAATAAAGATACTTGGATGATCATAAGATGCTTGAGAAACTAAAAGTTTTAACTCCTCTTTTAAAATAGGATTAACTTCAAAAATTTCTTTTAAAGAAGTCATAATTGCTAACATATAAGCTTTTAATTCAATTGATGAATCACTAGTTTCTTTGTTGTATTTAACTTTCCAACATAATCTAGAGTTACCAGGGACTACTTTTTTCTTTTTAAAACGCTCTACACCAAAAACAATAGCTTGAACAGAATCTTGAGAAATAGAGGTTACCTTATTAATTTTAACAACAGTTCCTACATCATAAAGGTTAGAATTAAAATAGTCATTATCATCGATATCTTTAACAAAAACAAGTCCAATAAAACCGTTATAGTGTTCTTCAGCGTCTTTTATTGCTTGTAAAAAATCTTCTCCAGTAAATGCAATAGGAGTTAAAATATTTGGAAAAATAGGTCTTATAACAAGAGGAAGAATAGGTATATCTTCAGGTAAAAGATCTCTTATATTAACAAGATCTGTTGAATTATGGCTTGTAGTCATAGACGCCTCCTTAAATTTATATTATCATATAGTTAGAGTACATATAATTGATAACATTTCCTTTTATAAATTCAAAATAAAGATATTGAATTTTATTTTGAAAGGAATATCTAGAAAAAAACAGTAAATCCTTAAAAATATAAAAAATTTGGAGGGGCAGGATGAGTGTAAGAAAAAGAATATGTGTTATGGATATAGGATCAAACTCTATAAGGATGGTTATCTATGAGATAACACCGAATAAAGCTTTTATACCGATAGAGGATATAAAAGAAACAATTAGACTTGGAGAGGGAATTAACGAAAAGAAAGAGTTAAAAGCAGAGAAGATAAGTTTAGCTTTAAAGACAATACAACTTTTCAAAAAAGTTTGCTTAAAAAATAATGTAGATGAAATTGTAGCATTTGGAACTGCGGCATTAAGAATTGCAACAAATGGAGAGTGGTTATTAAAAGAGATTTTGAAAACCACAGGAATAGATGTGATTGTATTTAAAGGAGAGGATGAAGCTTATTTCTCTTTTGAAGGAGCTATAAATACTTTAGATATAAACGAAGGAGTAGTAATAGATTTGGGTGGATCAAGTTTAGAGATTGTTCACTTTAAAAATAGAGAAGCTTTAGAACGAGTGAGTTTGAATTTTGGAGCTGTAACTTTATCAGAGGTTGTTGATTTGAAAGATAAATTAGGAAAAAAAGATGAAAATATTTTAAGAGAATTCATAAGAGAAGAATTAAAATTTGTTGAATGGAAAGATAACATCAAAAATTTACCGTTGATAGGTGTTGGAGGAACGGTTAGAAATATAGGCGGAGTTCATCTTTATATGAATAACTACCCTTTAGAGCTACTTCATAACTATAGAGTTAGCGTTGAAGGAGTAGAGGATGTAGTTAAAAAGTTAAAAGAGTTGGACTATAAAGAGAAGCAGGATGTCCAAGGTTTATCTAAGGCTAGAGCGGATATGTTTATAGGAGCAGCTATAGCAGTTGAAGAGGTTTTAACATATTTTAAATTAAAAGAGTTAATAATAAGTGGTTATGGAATTAGAGAGGGGGTTCTTTACGAACGTTTAAGTGAATGTGGAAAAGTAGTAGATAATCCATTTGAAGATGGATTTAAAGATGTAGTAGAGATATTAAGTGTAAATCCATTTCTGAAAGAAAAGCAGTATAAAATATTTAAAAAAATATATGAAAAAATAAATGAAGAGTATAGTTTTAATTCTATAAATGAAAAGATAATAAAAATTGTGACATACTTATATGATATAGGGAAATGTATAAATTATGTAAACTACCCTTTACATTCTGCGTATATGATATTAAACTTAGGGATAAAAGGAGTAGAACAAAAGGAGTTAATTGCTGCAGCTTTAATTGTAGCTAGAGGAAATAAAAAATATAAAGGACTAGAAAAATACAAAGATTTATTTGAGGATTATGAAGTAGATGAGTTTATGATGCTTTCTAAAATTTTGAATATCACTAATATCTTTAGTGATGATTTATTATTAGATGAAAAAAACTTTGATATAGAAGTGAATAAAGATGAGATTGTATTTTATATAAAAGAAAAAGATGAAGAGGATTTAAAAGTGATTGATCTATTTATTTCTCAAAAGAAATTTATAAATACATTCGATAAAAAGCTAAAGTTTAAATTGAAAAAATAGGGTGGGGATTATGCTGACTTATGCGGTAATTGAGATTAATTCAACTTTTATAGAGATGAGAATTTATGAAAAGAGGGATAGTAGTTATAGAGTTTTAGAAAAAATAACAGAGGATATAAATATTTTTAAAGAGATGAGAGAGAAAAATGAGATATCTTTAGAAAAAATGAGAAAGATGTGTGATATTTTAAAGAAAATGAACAATTTATCTAGAGATTATGGAGTTTTAGATAAAAAAATTATATTTAGTGATTTTTTTAAAAATATAAGTAACTTTCCAATGATAGTTGATCAGATTAAATTAAAAGTAAATATACCTGTAGAGGATATAGATTTAAATGAAAAAACATATCTTTCGATAAAAAAGGTTATCTATTCTGAAAAAGATATATTTTCTAAAAAGGATAGCAGGTTATTTTTTAATATGAAATCATTTAGTTCAAGTGTTTATCTTTTTTATAAAGGTGAACTCTCAATAAATGAAAATATAAACTTGGGTGTTGAAAAATTATATTCTATTTTAGAAGAAAATAATATTCACTCTAAAAAGGCGTTTGATTTTATTTGTGACTATATGGAGAGTTATGTTGAATTTGTGAGAAAAGGAATTGGACGTAAAGTAATAAAAAAGTTAATTTTAGAGGGAGAGTTAGAAGAGAAAGTAATGAAGATATTATTTTCTAAAAAACCTCTTGAAAGCATAACTTTAGCAGATTTGAAAGATAAGTTAAAATATATTCAAGAGCACTCTTATAATGAGATAGCCTTAAAGTATGGTTGTACTTTATCAATGGCAAAATTGATGGTTATATCACTTTGTTTAATTATAAGCTTTTGTGATTATTTTGAAATTCAAGAGATTAAATTTTTAAATTTTAATATAAAGGATATTTGTGCATTGGAAAAGTTTTATCCAGAGTTAAAAAAGAAATTTGATGATACTTTATGGAAAATAACATTAGATTCAGTGATAGAGCTAGGAGAAAGATTTGATTTTGACAAGGAACACTCAGAGTTTGTAAAAGATATAGGTTTAAAACTTTTAGAAAATTTGAAAAAATATCACTCTTTAGGAAAAGAGGAGTATAGATATTTTGTTGTAGCAGCTTATCTTCATGATATAGGAAAAGTAATAGATTTTAAAGAGCATAGTGAACACTCAGCTTATATTTTAGAGAATACAACAATTTTTGGTTTGAATAAAGAGGTGATTGAAAAGATAGCTTTTATAGTTAGAGCTCATACTGCTAGTGCAAAATTAGAAGAACTTTATAACTACGAGTTTAAAGGAGAAGAGCTAATAAAGCTATTAAAAATAGTAGCCATAATAAAGATAGCGACAGCTCTTGATAGAGGAAAAAAACAGAGGCTATATAATGAGAAGATTAGATTAGAGTGTAATACTTTAGTAATAGAGTTTGATACAGATGAAGATTTTTATATGGAGAAAAGTAGTTTTGAAAAACAATCAAAGTTATTTAAATATCTTTTTGATTTAGATGTAGAGCTTAAAATAAACAGGAGGTTTGGGGAGTAATGGCTTATACTGGAAAGGATTTTTACAATAGGGAATTGAGCTGGATAGAGTTTAATAAGAGGGTTTTGTCGGAAGCAGAAGGAGTTGAAAATCCACTTTTAGAAAAATTGAAGTTTTTAGCTATTGTAAGTTCAAATTTTGATGAGTTTTTCAAAGTTAGGGTAGCTGGATTGAAAGCTCAAGAGGAATCAAATTTAGAGTTAAGAGATATGGCTGGATTTCTTCCAAAAGAGCAGCTGTTGATGATAAAAAAAGAGGTTACAGATGTTGTTGATAAGCAATATAAGTATTACACATCTATAATGGAGAAAATAAAAAAAGATGGAAAGATATCTATAAAAAATTATAATGAATTAGCTGGAAAAGAGTTAAGATTTATAGAGAACTATTACAGTGAAACAATATTTCCGATTTTAACACCTATGGCAATTGATACATTTAGACCATTTCCTCATTTGAATAGTGGAGCTATAAATCTAATTTTAAATGTTAAGGAAAAAGATGGAATATCTTTTGCTATTGTTGAAGTACCTAGAGTAATCAACAGATTGATAAAGCTTCCGGGAGGAAATAGTTTTATTCTTTTAGAAGAGGTGGTAAAAAATAATCTGAAGAGATTGTTTAATGGCTATGAAATAATAGATATTGGACATTTTAGAATAACAAGAGATGAAGACTTAGGAATTGATGATAATAATGGTGCTGAGGATTTACTTTCAGAGATTGAAAAAGAGGTAAAAAATAGAAAATGGGGAAATCCTGTTAGGGTTGAATATATAGATGGAGTATCTAAAAAAAGCTTAGAGTTTTTAAAAGAGCAGATAGAACTAGAGGAACAAAATTTTTATTCGGTTTTAGGCCCACTTGATTTAACTTTTTTATGGGGTGTTGTAGGAGTAGTAGGAGCAGAGGAGTTACGATTTGTAAAGAATACTCCAAAGTATTATAAAGAACTAGCTGGAGAAAATTTGTTTAGAGTTTTATCTAAGAGGAATATATTGTTGAGACATCCATTTGAAAGTTTTGAACATGTAATCGACATGGTTAGAGTTTCAGCTCAAGACCCAAAAGTATTGGCTATAAAACAAACTCTTTATAGAGTGAGTGGAGATTCTCCAATAATAAAATATTTAAAAAAAGCTGCTGAAAATGGAAAACAAGTAACTGTTCTTGTGGAGTTAAAAGCAAGATTTGATGAGGAAAGAAATGTAAAATGGGCTAGAGAGTTAGAGGAAGCAGGGTGCCATGTAATATATGGACTGAGTGGACTAAAGACTCACGCTAAGTGTCTTTTGGTTATTAGAAAAGAGGATGATGGAATAAAAAGATATATTCACTTAGGAACTGGTAACTATAATGATTCTACAGCTAAGTTATATGTTGATTATTCATTCTTTACTAAAGATGAAGAGATGGGAATAGATGCAAGTCACCTATTTAATAAACTTACAGGGTTTTCTATAATTGATGATTGGAAAAAATTGATTGTTGCTCCAACACACTTAAGACCTAGTTTATATAAACTTATAGATAGAGAGATTGAAAATGTTAAAAAAGGTGGTTTAGGAAAAGTTACAATAAAAGTAAATGGGTTAACAGATCAAGGAATAATTGAAAAGCTTTATGACGCTTCTAAAGCAGGTGTTGAAATTATTTTAATTGTAAGAGGAGCTTGCTGTTTAAAAAGTGGTATTGAAGGGTTGAGTGAAAATATAAAAGTATACAGTTTAGTAGGAAGATTTTTAGAGCATGATAGAATATATTTCTTTGAAAATAATGGAGATGAAGAGCTTTATTTAGGAAGTGCAGACTGCATGAGAAGAAACTTAGATGGAAGAGTTGAAACAATATTTCCATTAGAGAATAAAGATGATAGAAAAAAAGTTACACAATTTTTAAAGGATATTTTAAAAGATAATGTAAAATTAAGAATACAAAACAGAGATGGTAGTTATTCGTTAGTGGGTGCTAAAAATAAAAAAGGAACTCTAAAGTATAACTATCAGGAGAATTATAGAGAAAAGTATATAGAGTAAATTATATTTTAAGAAGGGGTGAATCTTATGAGGTTGATAAAAGTTTCAAAGAAAGTGGATTTGTTTAAAAAGGCCATTGATATATTTAAAGAAACAACTTATGGAAAAGAGATTGTAAATATAGCTTTTTCAGGAGGAAGAACACCGAAAGAGTTTTTTACAAAATTATCAAAAGAGGATATTGATTGGGATAAGATAAATATATTTTTAGTAGATGAAAGATTTGTTCCTTTAGATAGTGAACATAGTAATTACAATCTATTGAAAAAAAATCTTTTAGATAAGATAGAGATTCCAGAAAAAAATATACACAAAGTTGAAATTTTAAAAACACCATTAGATTCTAAAATAGATTATGAAAAAAGATTATTAAAATATTTTAAAGGGGATATAAAATTTGACGCAGTTTATTTAGGAGTTGGAGAAGATGGTCATACAGGTTCAATTTTTACATTAGATGATGTAGAGGTTGAAGAACCAACTCTTATAACTGAAAGCTCGAATCATCCGTATAAAAGAATAACGTTGAGTATGGAAACTATAAATAAAGCTGAGAAAAAAATATTAATTGCAACAAAAGAAAAAGGGGATGTTTTAGAAAATCTACCTCAATGGAGATGTCCTGCATTTTTTATAGAGGACCCTATTATATTGGTAGAATATGAAAAATAAAATTCTTGACTTTTAAACTAAAGTTTTATATTATATGTATTATATACAGAATAAGTATAAATGGAGGAAGAAATTATGAGAATAATGTTATTTACAACACCAACTTGTCAATATTGTGGACCAGCAAAAGAGTTATTAGCAGATACAGAGGGTGTAGAAGTTATAAACGCAATGGAGAACCAAGAGTTAGCAGCAATGTATGGAATTAGATCTGTACCTTGTTTAGTAGTAGAAAAGTGTAGTGGAACACAATCTTACGTAGGATTAGATCAAATCGCTAAATTCGTTGACGAGAAAGGTCAAGCATCTGGTGGATGTGGATGTAGCTGCGGGCATTAATTATTAGGCCATGTAAACAATAGTTTACATGGTTTTTTTTTCGATGTATAATAAGCTCAGAGGTGAAAATATGAGAAAAAAAATATTTTTATTTTTGCTTCTTTCTATTATTTCAATTTTTGGAGGTATTAGGGAGGAAGCTAAAAATAAAGCAAACCTATATACTTTTGTAAGTTCTGAAATAAAAGAGTTGAAAAACGAAAAAAAAGATAAGCATATTGTGCTTAATATTTCTAAGAAAAATATCGAGCTTCTAAATAGCTCAAATAGAAATAAAAAAGATGAAGATATCGATGAAAATGAAATTCAAATCTATTTAATTAATTCTAATTTTACTCCAATTTTAAAAATTAGTTTTGTAGATAAAGAGTTGTTAAAAAAATATTCATATAAAAACTTAACTTATACAATTTTAAATAGAGATGAAAATAGAGTTTTAAGAATTTAAAAATAGTTTTTTCAGAAAATATATATTATATAAAAATTGGAGGAAAAAATGAAAAAACTATTAATAACTGAAGAGAATGAAATTTTACAAAAGAAAGAGAGCTTTATGGAAAGATTTTTTAAGGTTCTTTTTTTGATTATGTTTGTGGGATCATATTTGTTACTCGTAGGAGTTATGTCTTTTAAGCTTTTAGAATATATATTTATATATTTTATTTCAAGGTAGGTGTATAGATGGGTGTTGAAATATTAGTAGTTGGAATTATAATACTTATCAGTTTATTTTCAATAAGAATCTCTAAAAAATTGGAGATTCCTTTGTTAATAATGTTTTTATTAGTAGGAATGTTAGCTGGTTCAGAAGGAGTTGGAGGAATATATTTTGATAATGCTTTAGTTGCTCAAAATATAGGAACGATAGCTTTGATGTTTATAATATTTTCAGGTGGATTGGAAACAGATAAGGCAGATGTTAGAAAATCAATATGTCCGAGCGGAATTTTGGCAACTTTAGGTGTGCTTTTAACAGCGGGATTATCCAGTGTTGCAGTGTATTATTTAACTGATTTTACTTTGAAAGAGTCACTACTTTTCAGTGCAATGGTTTCATCGACTGATGCAGCGGCTGTTATGTCAATACTAGGAGATTCGAAGTTAAAAAAAGATGTTAAATCTGTTGTTGAGATTGAATCTGGAAGTAATGACCCTATGGCTTATGCACTGATACTATTTCTTCTTTCGTTTTTCAAAGAGGGAGAAAACCCATCTTTAGTTGTAGGAGTTATATTTTTATTAAAACAGATAACTTTAGGAGCTATGATAGGTTATATCTTTGGAAGAATAACTCTGCCTTTAGCGAACTATATAAAAATAGTGAGAGAGGAGTTTTTAACGATTCATCTTATAGCAATGCTGTTTATATGTTTTGGGTTGGCTACAGTTTTTGATGGAAATGGATTCTTAGCTATATATATAGCTGGAATAATGGTTGGAAATAAAAAGTTTAACTATAAATTAAACTCTATCAGAAATATGAGACTTATAACTTGGTTTATGCAAATAGGGATGTTTGTAATGTTAGGTCTTCTTGTTTTTCCGAGTCAACTACTTGGTTATATAGCGGTAGGAAGTTTACTCTCTGTAATTATGATTATTGTTGTTAGAATACTTATTGTTTATGGATTGTTACTTCCATTTAAATTTTCTTCGAAAGAGAAACTTTTTATATCTTGGGCTGGACTAAAAGGAGCTGTTCCAATTATATTTGCAACTATGGCTGTCACAGAGGGATTACCTAATGCTCAAGGGATGTTTAATCTAACGTTTTATATTGTTGTATTCTCAGTTTTACTTCAAGGGATGACATTGAAGTATGTCGGAAAAAAGTTGAATCTATTTGAAGAGGAGATTGAAACAGAGAACGCTATTGAAATGGATGAATTAGAGGAGTTGGCACTGAAGAAGATGTTACTTCATGAAGATTCTGAGTATGTGGATAAAAAAATTAAAGAGTTAGAACTTCCATCAGGAATGTTGATTGTTTCGATTAAAAGAGGGGATTCATATGTAACTCCTAAAGGTGATGTGGTGCTTTTAGTAGGAGATACACTTCTATTTTCTCGAAATTAATTGTATTTTTCTCAATATAGTTATAAAATAGAATATAAAATTAATTTATTTTTTGTTTAAAAGGACGTGAGAAATTGAGTAAAATTTTTATAAAAAAGGATAGAGAAAGATTATGGTATAGTGGTCATCCATGGATGTACTCTGGAGCTGTAGAAAAGATAGAGGGAAAACCAGAGGGTGGATCTGTTATAGAGGTATATAACTCGAAAAAAGAGTTTATAGGATATGGACACTATAATAAGAACTCAAAAATAATGGTTCGTATGCTTGAAAAAAATATTGATAAAAAGATAGATTTAAATTGGTATTGTGAAAAAGTGAGAGAAGCATTCACTTTAAGAGAGATGATATCTATAGATAGTAATGGTTATAGACTTATTCATAGTGAATCTGATTCTTTACCTGGAGTTATAGTGGATCGTTTTGGTGACTACTTAGTAGTTCAAGCTTCAACTCTTGGAATGGAGAGAGATAAAAATCTTTTAGTGGAAGCTTTGAAAAAAGAGATTCCTAATGTAAAAGGAATATATGAAAAGAGTGAAGGGGATGGAAGAAAGTTAGAAGGGCTTCCAGAAGTTTCAGGAGTACTTTTTGGTGAAGTTCCAGATGAGATTGAAATCTATGAAGGAAAGGCTAAGTTTACAATAGATTTAAAAGGACAAAAGACTGGATTCTATTCAGATCAAAGAGATAATAGAGTTTTAATGGGAAATCTTTCAAAAGGAAAGGATTTCTTAGATGTATGTAGTTATACAGGAGGATTCTCTCTTCATGCAATGGTAAATGGTGCTAACTCATCAACTTTAATAGATGTGAGTGAGGACGTTTTAAATGTAGCTAGAAAAAACTTAGGGGCTTATGAAAACGTAGAGTTTATAAAAGGAAATATCTTCAATGTTTTAAGAGACTTAGTGAAAGAGGGGCGTCAATGGGATTTAGTTAATTTAGATCCTCCGAAATTAGCTCCGAACAGAAGAGATTTAGATAAAGCGTTAAAAGCTTACAAGGATATAATTTTAAATGGATTGAAGTTAACAAAAAAAGGTGGATTCTTATCTATCTATAGTTGTAGTGGAGCTGTAACAAGTGCTGATTTAAGAATGGCATTGGCGTTTGCAGTAAAAGATGCAGGAGTAAAAGCAATAATTGTTAATCAACTGCACCAAAGTCCATGTCACCCTATATCAGTAGCAGTACCTGAAACTGAGTATTTAAAAGGGTTCTTAGTTAGAGTAATATAGAGTTTAAATTATAAGGGGGCGTGCCAAGATTTGGTGCGCTCTTTTCTTAAAATATAAGGATGGTGGCGTTAGATGAAAAAAATTAGTTTATTAGTTTTGACGGCAGCGATTGGTATGAACTTATTTGGAAGTGAGATGAAAAGTTTAAAATCAGAGAGTGTTAGAGATCGAGAGATTGAAGAGTCTCTGATAAGAGAGTTTGATTTAAAACGTGGAGTGGATAAAGTTAACTATATGTATAATAGAGTTGACTTGAATGGAGATGGGAAAAACGAGGTTATAGTTTATGCTTATGGACCGATGATAGGTGGAAGTGGTGGCGACTCTGGTTTGGTTTTGAAAGAGAGAAGTGAGGGATATGATACGATTTCTAAATTTAGTCAGCTTAGAATACCGATAGTTATCAGTGATAAAAAAACAAAAGGTTGGAAGGATATTATACTTTCTGTATCAGGAGGGGGAGCTGAATCTGGTATGGTAGAGATGAAATTCAATGGGAAAAAATATCCAAGCAATCCAACAGTTTTACCACTTATATCTGATGAGAGTAAGATAAAAGGAATAAAAATTTTAACAGATAGTTACGAAGAAAATAAAGGGATACCTTTAGAGTAAAATAAAAAGCCCACATCAAGTTTTTACTTAATGTGGGCTTTTTTATCTCAACAACTAAATCTTAGTTGATATGTTCATTGGTGGAGATGACGGGAATCGAACCCGTGTCCAAAATTGCAAGCGCCATAAGCTTCTACAAGCTTAGTTTGCTATTTAGATTCGCAATAGTTACTCCCGCAAACAGGGCTAACTAAAGCTATCCTCTAAAATGTCCCCTATAGCTTAGAGAAATTACTTAGGGTAATCTGTATTTAAGTGACACCTTGATTGAACGCTCCTACAGAAGAGAATGTTCAGAGGTGAGCTGACATTATGCAGCTAAAGCGTAATTATTGTTTCCATCTAAACGATGAGTTAACCTCTCACAGCGGTCAACCTGGCCTGCTACTTATAACCTCACAACCCTGTCGAAACCTTTGCATCCCCATTTATTCAATTGTATTATTATTATAACACAATTTTTTCTTAAACTCAATTATCATTACTCATCTTTCTCATTTTTTTTATAGTTAAGTAAAACATTCCAATAGCAACAGATGTATCAGCTATAGGGAAAGCTAACCAAACTCCAATCTCTTTAAAGAAATATCCTAAGATATAAACTAGCGGAATATTTAAAACGAGAATTCTAATTAAGAAAAATCTTGTTGCAAGAGTACTTTCCTTTATAGATTGGAAAAAGTTATTACAAGCCAAAAATAAAGCTGTAAAGGGCATTAAAAATAGATTTAATCTCATTGCTGAAACAGTGAAGTCAACAAGAGTTGGATCGTTTTTAATAAAGAACCTAACAACACTTTCAGTATAGATCATCATCAATAGAATTAATAAAGTAGAAACACTTAAAACAGTAAAAAGTTGAATTTTTAAAACCTCTCTAACTCTTTTATAATTTCTAGACCCAAATGTATATGATATTATTGCTGCTGTTCCTTGATTAAATCCTTGTAAGCTAGTATTTATAACGCTTCTACAGATAGAGATTATTCCGATAGCTGCAGTGGCAATATCTCCACCATATATTCCAGCTTCTCTATTAGTTACAGTAATAACTGAAGATTGTAAAAGTTGATTGAAGAACCGAGGGCTTCCAATTTTAAAAATTTCCATAAGTATCTTTGGATTTAAAGATATATTTTTTCTTTTGAATGAAACAACATTTGATTTCATAAAGTAGATTAGAACATATGCTGCACTTAAAGCTGTTGCTATAAGTGTTGCAAGAGCTGCTCCTCCAATTCCCATATCGAGTTTAATAATAAAAATATAATCTAAAATAACATTGAAAAGACCAGTGAAGATATTTACTCCCATCGCTGTAACAGAATCCCCAATTCCTCTAATTAAAGTACTTTGCCCTAAAAGAATTTGGAAAGTAGCTATAGGAATTAAAAAATTTGTATATTGAATAGCTGATGACATATTACTTTGGCTAGCACCTAAAATTTTTAAAATAGGAATATTAAATGTGAAAAGAAATAAACTTAAAAGAATTCCAACTATAAATATCCATAAAAAACCTGTGCATAAAACTTTCTCAGCACTCTCTTTATCTTCTGCTCCGAGCTTTATTCCAATTATTATGGCAATCCCAGAAAAAGCGAAATTAAAACTATTTATAATCATAGCATAAGGAAAAACGAGGGCAACTGCTGCCATGCCCTCTCTTCCTGCTACTTGACCAATGAAATATCTATCTGTTAAAACACAAAGCATTCCTATGATAGCTCCTAAAGATGAAGGAATACTAAATTTTAAAATAGTCATCAAGGTACTTTGTTTTTCAAATTTTGAACTTAAATCTTGCAAAATATCTCCCCCGTAAAATATTATAGTAAAAAATAAACTGAGAAGTAGTTAAAAACACTTCCTGCTAAAACAAAAAGATGCCAAACTCCATGAGCAAACTTTCTATTTTTCATTAGATAAAAAATAGTTCCAACTGAGTAACTGATACCACCCCAAATTAAAAGATTTAAAGAAAGTGGTGTAACTAAAGCTTTTAAATCTTTAAATACAAACATGACCATCCATCCCATGAAAAGATAGATTAAAGTAGAGATAACTTTAAATCTACCTACGAAAAACAGTTTGAATATTATTCCAGCTAAGGTCATTCCCCATTGAATAAAGAAAAGTGTCCATTTCGTTCTACCATCAAAAACACCTAAAAGGTATGGTGTATACGACCCAGAGATTAAAACATATATAGCAGAATGATCTAGTATTTTAAAGAATCTTTTTAGGTTTCCAACGTAAAGAATATGGTATGTTCCAGACATGGTATAAAGTAAAACTAAAGAGAAACAAAATACCATTGAGCCTATAATATATCCTAAATTTCCACTTTTAAGAGAACGAACCAATAAAGCACCAGTACCTATAAGAGCTAAAACAGCTCCAAAATAGTGAGTCATTGAATTGATCCACTCTTCTAATCTAGTTAAAGCAGTCGCCATTTTTCTACCTCCTAATCGTTTGTTTTGAAATTTAAAACAAGTTCATCAAACTTAGGTTCTAATTGTCTAAGTTTAACATTAGCAGCATTTAAAAGTTTTTTAGAAGCAATATTTGAATCTGTATCTTTATATTTATCAGAAAGATACACAATTTCAGCTATTCCACTTTGTATTATACTTTTAGCACACTCGTTACAAGGGAATAGATCAACATAGATAGTACACCCCTTTAAAGTTTTAGTACTATTTAAAATTGCATTAAGCTCAGCATGACAAACATAAGCATATTTACTATTTAGAAAGTCACCATCTCTATCCCAAGGAAACTCATCATCAGAACATCCAGCTGGAAAACCATTGTATCCAACACCAACTATTCTTTTATCGGGAGTTACAATACAAGCTCCAACTTGTGTTCCGGGGTCTTTACTACGCTTTGCTGAAAGAATAGCAACTCCCATAAAATATTCATCCCAATCAATATAATCAACTCTTTTTGACATTAAAATTCCTCCTTAATTAAAATTGTTTTTTGTGTTGCAAATATAAATCCGCTAATGCGATAGCCGCAGCATTTTCTAAAACTATAGGAACTCTTAAAAGAAATGCAACATCGTGCCTTCCGTTTATTTTCAATGGAAGAACAGAGCTCTCTTTAAAGTTAAATGTATTTTGAGTCTTAAAAATACTAGAGGTAGGTTTTACTGCAATCTTTAAAAGAAGATCATTTCCATTTGTAATTCCACCATTAATTCCACCATTGTTATTAGACTCAGTTTTTCCATCCGAGTTTATAAAATTATCGTTAAATTGACTTCCTAAAAGCTCGCACCCTTTAAAGCCAGCTCCGAATTCTAATCCTTTTACACCTGGAATAGAGAAAATCATAGAGGCTAAAACTGATTCAACCGATCCAAAGAAAGGTTCACCAAGACCGATAGGAAGATTTTTTATAGTTAAAGAGATTGTTCCGCCCAAAGAATCTCCAGATGATCCAGTTTCAATAAGATAACTTTCTAACTTCTCTTCAAACTCATTTTTATATAAAGTTCCAACAGTTTCAATATCAGTATTAAATGAACTTTCACTTAATATTTTTTTAGCAACTACTCCAGCAGCAACAAGTCCAAGTGTCAATCTACCTGAAAAATGTCCTCCACCTCTGATATCATTGAATCCGGAATATTTTTGAGTTGCAGCAAAATCTGCATGCCCTGGTCTAGGATGAGATTTAAAATCAGAATAAACTTTAGAATCTGTATTACTATTTTCAAAGAAAATATTTATTGGAGCTCCAGTTGTAAATCCATTAAAAACTCCAGATATTAAGTTTGGCATATCTGCTTCTTTTCTCGGTGTTGTTCCAACTTTACCAGATTTTCTTTTGGAAAGATCTACAATAAAATCATCTATACAAAGTTTTATACCAGCAGGGATACCATCTATTAAAACTCCAACTCCAGAGCCATGAGATTCCCCGTAAATGTGAACTCTAAAAAGAGTACCAAAACTATTCATAAAAATCCTCCCAAAAAATAAAATATATAACCTAATTTTAACACAAAACATCAAAAATATTAAGTGACAAAAACATGGGAAAATTAATTGCAAAATATCAGAAAAAGGTGTAGAATATAAGAATTAACGAGTTGAAATGAATTAGAATTTATATTATAGATATGAAATATATTTGGAGGAGATAAACTGTGTTTATAGATGAGGTAGTAATAACGGTAAAAGCAGGTAACGGTGGAGATGGAGCCGCTACTTTTAGAAGAGAAAAGTGTATTCAGTTTGGAGGTCCAGACGGTGGAGATGGAGGAAGAGGTGGAGATTTAGTATTCATCGCTGATTCTAACATCAATACTTTAATAGACTTCAAATACAAAAAGTTATTCCAAGCAGGTAACGGTGAAAACGGTGCTAAGAAAAATATGTTTGGAAAGTTTGGAGAGAGTTTAGTTATAAAAGTTCCAGTTGGAACTCAAGTAAGAGATGTTGAAACAGGAAAGCTACTTCTAGATATGAATAATTTAGGAGAGGAGAGAGTTCTTTTAAGAGGAGGAAGAGGAGGTTTAGGTAATACAAACTTTAAAAACTCTGTTAGAAGAACACCTACAATGGCAGGAAAAGGTAAAGAGGGAGCAGAACTAAGAGTTAAGTTAGAATTAAAACTTTTAGCTGATGTGGCTTTAGTTGGATATCCGTCAGTAGGAAAATCAAGTTTAATAAATAAAATCTCTTCAGCAAAGTCTAAAGTAGGAAACTATCACTTCACTACATTAGAACCTAAATTAGGTGTAGTAAGACTTGGAGAGGAAAGATCATTCGTTGTAGCTGATATCCCTGGATTAATAGAGGGAGCTCACGAAGGTATCGGTTTAGGAGATAAATTCTTAAAACATATTGAAAGATGTAAAATAATATATCATATAGTAGATGTTGCAGGAATTGAAGGAAGAGACCCAATCGAAGATTATGACAGAATAAATAATGAATTAACAAAATTCAGTGAAAAATTAGCTACAAAAAAACAAATTGTTTTAGCTAATAAGATGGATTTAATTTGGGATATGGAAAAATATGAAGAGTTTAAAAAATATGTAGAATCTCATGGAAACGAAGTGTTCCCAGTATCTGTTATTTTAGGTGATGGATTAAAAGAGGTTTTAAATAAAACTTGGCATGTATTACAAGAAACACCAAGAGAAGAGTTAGAAGAAGAAGCTAATATTATAGATGTATTAAGAGCTAATAAAGTTCAAAAACAACCGTTCTCTGTTGTTCAAGACGAAGAGGGAGTATTCGTTGTTGATGGATCAATAGTTGATGGAGTATTAGCTAAGTATATCATAACTCATGATGAAGAGTCAGTAATTACATTCTTACATATGCTTAGAACTTTAGGATTAGAAGACGCTTTAAGAGATGCTGGAGTAGAAGACGGAGATACAGTAAGAATTGCTGATACAGAATTTGAATTTGTTGAGTAATGAGTTGTTTATTTGAGCTGAGCCATTAGGTTCAGCTTTTTTATTAAAAAAAAAGAGGTGGAAATTTTGAAAGGAATAGTAATAGCCGGACCTACAGGGGTAGGTAAAACGGAGTTATCAATAAAACTAGCTAAAGCTTTGAATGCGGAGATTCTATCTGCTGATTCAGCTCAAGTATATATAGGTATGGATGTAGGAACAGCTAAAATTTCTAAGGATGAAATGGATGGGGTTGTTCATCATATGTTAGATATAGTTGAACCTATAAAAAAATATAGTGTTGGAGATTATCAAAGAAAAGGTGATGAAGTATTGAACTCTTTAGGTGAGAAAAATGTACTTTTAGTTGGTGGAACAGGTCTTTATATTGATTCTGTTGTTAGAGGTCTTTCAGCTTTACCTGAAAGTGATCCAGTTATAAGAGAGAAACTTATGAAAGAGGAAGGAGAGAAACTTTTCGAAATATTAAAAGAAGTGGATCCTGAAAGTGCAGAGAGTATTCATCCAAATAATAAAAGAAGAGTGGAGAGAGCTGTAGAAGTTTTTTATCAAACAGGAGAAAAGTTTTCAGTACTATCGAAAAGAAATATAAAAGGAAATAACTGTAAATTCTTAAAAGTTGCTTTAGAAAGAGATAGAGATTATCTTTACGAAAGAATAAATTTAAGAGTAGATATAATGATGAAAAATGGATTGTTAGAAGAGGTAAAATCGCTTTATGAGAAATATGGTGATAATCTAAAAAAAATAAATATAATTGGTTATTCAGAGATAATTTCTTACTTAAATGAAGAGATTACTTTAGAGGAAGCAACTGATTTAATTAGAAAAAATTCTAGGAATTATGCTAAGAGACAATTCACATGGTTTAAAAATGATCATGACTATATTTGGTATGATTTGGATAAAATGTCCGAAGATGAAATTTTTTCAGATATTTTACAAAAATTTAATTCCTTATAAACCCTTAACTTGCCTGTAATTAGCTAAAAATAACCAAAATAATAGTCTTGATAAAAAAGTATTCGTATGGTATCATTGTACAGAAAAGCTTTAAAAGGAAGTGTTGAATGATAAAGAAAATTTATGTTATATTTTTAATTATTTTGACTGCTTCTTGTTCAAGTTTAGACAAGACAAAAGACCAAAATTTTTTAAATATTGATGATAAGTTGACATCTAAGTTAGAGCTAATTCAAAAAGATTTAAAACTAAACAATTTGAGAAGTCTAAAGGAAAGCATGGATGTCTCATTAAAAGAGAGGTATGCAATCAACAAGTTATCAGAATATGACTTATCAGCAGTTAAGTTCTACTTTACAAAACCAGAGATTACAAAAAATCAAGGTGAAAATATAATTGGTTTAGGGTTTGGTGAAGAGATCTTTTATTTTAATGTAGAGTATAAATATTTAAATGGTGATTGGAGAATAACCAAATTTACAGAGAGAAGGTGAAAAAATGCAGAATGAAATAAAGCTGTATGTTCCATCCTCTTTAAAGAATCTTTCTATCATTAGAGCTATGACGAAAACATATTTAGAGCATCAAAAAGTAGAGCAAAAAGATGTTATGAAAATATTATCTATTGTTGATGAGCTAGCTACAAATGTTATAGAGCATGGCTATGAGTATAAAACTGGTGATATAATTATAGAACTTCAAAAAAATAATGACGTTATTCATCTAGTAGTAGAAGATAATGGTGTTGGATTTGATGAGTCTAAAATTAGTAAAGATGAAGGCGGAATGGGACTTTTCTTAGCGAAAGCTATGGCAGATAATTTTAAAGTTGAAAAGAAAATCAATGGAACAAAAATAAAAGTTGAGAAGAGAGTTAAGGAGGAGATTTAACATGACTACAAATTTTGAAATAATTGAAAAAACAGTGGAAGATATAAGAGTGATAAAAGTTTGCGGAGAGTTAGACGCATTAGTTGCTCCAAAATTAAAGGAAAGAATAGCTAAGCAAATAGAGCTTGATATAAATAAATTTGTTATAGATTTTGCGGATTTAGTTCATATCAACAGTTTAGCAATGGGAATTTTAAGAGGGAAATTAAGAGTTGTAAGAGACTTAGGCGGAGATATAAAATTAGTTGGATTAAACGATCATATTAAAACTATATTTGAAATGATAGGATTAGATGAACTATTTGATATTTACACAACAGAAGAGGAAGCAATAGCTAGTTATAGATAATATTTACAAAAAAAGGAGAGACTAATGAACTTAATATTAGGAGTTGGATTAGCTATAGTTGGTTTTGCAATAATATTCAGTATTATGTATAAAAAATCTACTATAGATAAAAAAATAGAGGAGCTTAATAACTTAGAAGATGAGAAGTTAAAAGCTAAAATAAAAGCAAAAGATATCTTAGAAAGAGCTGAAAAAGAATCTTTAGCTAAGAGTAAAGAGATAGAGTTAAAAGCGAAAGAAACAGTTTACCAAATGAAAGAGGACGCTGAAAAAGAGATAAAAATTGCAAAAAATGAGCTATTACAAAAAGAGTCTAGATTAGCTAAGAAAGAGGAAACTTTAGAAGCTAAAATAGAAAAAGTTGAAAGTAGAGCAGTAGAGTTAGAAGAAGTTAATGCAGCTTTAGAGAATAAAAGAGGCGAAATAGAGGATCTGAAAAAAGTTCAAGAGGAAACTTTAGAGAAAATCTCTGAAATGACAAAAAATGAAGCTAAGGATATGCTAATCTCTAAATTAAAAGATGATTTAGTACATGAGACAGCTTTAGCAATAAGAGAGTTCGAAAATAAATTAGAAGATGAGAAAGATAGACTTTCAAAAAGAGTTTTATCGACAGCTATTGGAAAAGCTTCATCTGAGTTCGTTGCAGATGCGACAGTATCTGTTGTAAACTTACCAAATGATGAGATGAAAGGGAGAATCATCGGAAGAGAAGGAAGAAATATAAGAACAATAGAGGCTTTAACAGGAGTAGATATAATAATTGATGATACTCCAGAAGCTGTAGTACTATCAAGTTTTGATGGTGTAAAAAGAGAGGTTGCAAGAAGAGCAATTGAAAAGTTAATAAACGATGGAAGAATACATCCTGGTAAAATTGAAGAGGTTGTAAATAAATCTAGAAAAGAGATTGATAAAGATATCGTTGAAGCTGGAGAGCAAGCTTTATTAGAGTTAGGAATTCCAGGAATGCATATGGAAATAATAAAAACTCTAGGAAAGTTAAAGTATAGAACAAGTTACGGACAAAACGTTTTAACACATTCAATAGAGGTTGCTAAATTAGCTGCCAACTTAGCTGCAGAGTTAGGAGCAGATACAAAGCTAGCAAAAAGAGCTGGACTTTTACATGATGTAGGAAAAGTTTTAGATCATGATATAGAAGCTTCACATGCAATAATAGGTGGAGAGTTCTTAAAGAAGTTTGGAGAGAAACCAGCAGTAATAAACGCTGTTATGGCTCACCATAATGAAGTGGAGTTTGAAACAGTAGAAGCTATCTTAGTTCAAGCATCTGATGCTATATCAGCATCTAGACCTGGAGCTAGAAGAGAAACATTATCAACTTACTTAAAGAGACTAGAAGGATTAGAAGAGATTGCAACTTCATTTGATGGAGTAGAATCTTCATATGCAATTCAAGCTGGAAGAGAGATAAGAATAATAATCAATCCAGAAGTTGTATCAGATGATGCAGCTACAAAAATGGCTAGAGACATTGCAAAGAGAATAGAAGAAACAATGCAATACCCAGGACAGATAAAAGTTACTATTTTAAGAGAAACTAGAGCTGTTGAGTACGCAAAGTAAAATTGATTAAGGAGAAAAACAGAGTTTTTCTCCTTATTTTTTTAAGAGGTGGAAAATATAATGTTTGAGAAAATTTTAGATGAGCATAGAAATGGAATAATGATACTTAATAAAGACTTTGAAGTCTGTTATACAAATAAAATACTTCGAAAAATATATAACCACACTCCAGGGAAAAGATGTGGTGAATTTTTTGAATGTATTCATCAAAGCTTAGAGAAAAAAAGATGTTTAGAAACAGAAAAGTGTAAAAGTTGTAATATAAAAAATAATATCAAAAAAGTTTTAAGAGGCGAAATAAAAAATATTTATATAGAAAATATAGAGTATGATGCTCTTATAAATGAAAAAATTGAAAAAATATCAATGAGCATAGAGATAAAAAATTTACATTACAATAATGAACGTTATATAACGGTTGAATTTTTTAAGTTAAAAACAGTGAATGAGGTTTTTATTTCTAATAAAAGAATATTCGATGAGATGTTAGATAATTTAGGTGATTATATTTTCTATAAAGATATTTCAGGTAAATATATTTACGGAAATAAATCTTTTTGTGAATACATAGGAGTTAAGAAAATTGATTTAATAGGAAAAACAGATCATGATTTATTTTCACAAACATTGATAAAAGAGTGGGAAAAAGGAGATAAAAAAACTTGGGAAACTGGTAAGTTTATAATAGAAGAAAAGATAAATGGTCGATATTTCAAAGTTACAAAACAAAGATTGGATACAGAAGAGCAGTCAATTTTAGTTTGTATTATAAGAGATATAACTTATGAAAGAAAAGAGATGAAAAAAGCTTATTTAGACAGCTTAACAGGTGTAGGAAATAGACATGCTTATGATAAAAAGATAAGAAAGATATTCGAAGAGAAAACAAAAAAATATAGTATGGCACTTTTAGATTTAGATTACTTAAGAGAGATAAATAATCAACAAGGGCATAATCAAGGAGATATAGCTTTAAAAAGTGTTGCAAAAGTTATAAAAAACTCAGGGTTAAAATATATATATAGAATTGGTGGAGATGAATTTGCATTTTTAATAGAGAGTGAGTTGTATGATTTGGAAATTTGTCAAAATATAAATAAAGAGATAAAAAAGATTAAAATAGGTGAACATATTTTATCTTCTAGTATTGGACTTATAAATTTGAGATATGATAAAAGTATAATAACAAACTTTAATTTCGCAGATAAAGCACTCTATGAGTCTAAAAGATCAGGGCGGGGAAAAGTTACAATGATGAAAAAATAGAGGTCTTTCAAAACCTCTATTTTTTTATTGCTATTTTGTTTTACGCTTCCACAGGTTTGAATCTACTTTGGTACTCTTTTAGAGAGTTAAAAGCAATTTGTGAAAGTGGGAAAACGCCAGATAGATTTATAATTGTCATAAGAGCTAAACCTAAATCAGCAAGATTCCACATAAATAGATTTTGTTGAATTCCACCAATAAATATCATACTAAGAGCAAAAATTTTGAATGTTGTTTGTCCCCACTCTTTATCAGTTAGGAATTTAACATTAACTTTTCCGTAGAAGCAGATTCCTAAAAGAGTTGAGAAACAGAAAAGGAAAAGAATAATAGCTACAAAAATCTCACCAAATGTTGAACCTAAATGGAAATTAAAAGATTTTTGTAAAAGTTCCATTCCACCCAAACCTGCTACTGCAGAAGAGTCTGTTAGAAGCATAACAAGTGCTGTTGCTGTACAGATTACAAAAGTATCAACAAATACACCAAGACTTTGAATTAATCCTTGTTCTACAGGATGAGAAACATTAGCACTTGCAGCAGCACAAGGAGCACTTCCAGTTCCAGCTTCATTTGAGAATAACCCTCTTTTAACTCCTTGCATAATAACAGCTCCAATAGTTCCTCCAATTCCTTGTCTGATTCCAAAGGCCTCAGAAATAATTTGAGAAAAAACAGAAGGCAGAAGAGTTATATTTTTTACGATTATAAAGAATACAATTCCTAAGTATAAAACAGCCATCACAGGAACTACTTTATCTAAAACTTTTGCTGTTTTATCTGTTTTACCAAAGATAATAATAGCTGCCATTGAAGTTAAAACAGCTGAAATAACTAAAGGACTTAAATTAAATGCCACATTGAAAGATTCAGTAACAGAGTTTGAAACCACTTGAAGAACACCAGCCCAACAGATTATACCAGTTATTACAAAAGCTACTCCCCAAGACTTTTTTCCTAAACCATTTTTTAAAAAGAAGCAAGGTCCTCCGAAAAATTGTCCATTTTTATCCTTTTCTCTAAATATCATAGCTAGAGTAGTTTCAACAAAAGCAGTAGCAGACCCTAAGAATGCAACAACCCACATCCAAAATATAGCACCAGCACCACCTATAGATATAGCACTAACAACACCCGCTAAATTTCCAGCTCCAACTCTTGTAGCTGTACTTATACAAAATGCTTGAAACGGTGATAAATTTTCTGAATTGTTATTTGATTTCGTAGTCAGTAAAACTACCATATGTTTTAAAAAACGTAGTTGAACAAAGTTTGTTTTAAAAGTAAAAAATACTCCTGAAAAAATAAGTAAAACTACTAATAGATTTTTACCCCAAAGGATAGAATTTAAAAAATTAACAACACTTTCTAAAATAAACATAATATCTCCTCCTAAAATTTTAATATAAAAAACAAAAAAGCCTGTGGACTTACCACAGGCTGAAATAAACAGGTCTATGTAACAAATCCACTTACTACTATTAAAGTAACACAAAATGGATTCGTATTTGTCATGAAACAAAAATACCAATCCTAGGTTAAATAATAGTAGTAATATGCATTTGTATTAAAAACTATTTTTTGTTTCACTTTTTCCTCCTCATTAAATTATTTTGAGTTATTATAACACAAATCAAAAATAATACAAGAAAAAAAATAAAAAAACATCTTTTGGAGGAGGCTGGAAACAGCAAAAAATGTATTGGATATATAAATATAAAATGGTATAATAAATAATAATTTATAAAACTGATAAGGAATTGAAAAGGTGGTAAAATGTTAATAAAAGCGGTACTTTTAATTGTTATTGGATCCATGATTGGATGGGTTACAAACTATATTGCGATAAAAATGTTATTTAGACCATACAAAGAGATAAATTTAGGAATTTTTAAAATTCAAGGGTTGATTCCAAAAAGAAAACATGAAATAGGATTGAGTTTAGCAGAGACAATTCAAAATGAACTGATTTCAATGGCTGATATAACAGAAAGATTAAGTAATGCTAATATAGAAGTTGCAATGGAGAAAGTTATAGATGACATTTTAGAGAAAAAATTAGCAACGGAAATTACAACAAAATTTCCAATGTTAGCTATGTTTTTAAATGAGTCTACGTTAAACAAAATAAAAGAGATAATAAAAAATTCTATAATGGAAAATAAAGACCAAATTATAGGAATGCTATTTGAAACTTTAGAAAAGAATGTTAATTTTAAAGAGATTATAGTTGAGAAAGTAGATGCATTTTCTTTAGAAGAGTTAGAGAGAATAATATTTTCTTTAGCTAAGAAAGAGTTGAAGCACATAGAAGTAGTAGGAGCTATTTTAGGAGGCCTTATAGGAGTAGCTCAATTCTTTATAACAGTATTGATTTAAGGAGAAAAAATGAATAGAGTAGTTTCTAATGAAGAGTTAGATCATGAGGGTGAAGTTCAAAAAAGTTTAAGACCAAAACGTTTAGTCGAATATATAGGTCAAGAGTCTTTAAAAGAGAAGATGGAAATTTTTATAGAAGCAGCTAAAAGAAGAGGCGGATGTATAGATCACGTTCTTTTATATGGACCACCAGGTCTTGGTAAAACTACATTAGCAGGAGTGATTGCAACTGAAATGGGAGTTAATTTAAAAATAACTTCTGGACCAATACTTGATAAGGCTGGAGATTTAGCAGCTATTTTAACATCTTTAGAAGAGAATGATATATTGTTTATAGATGAGATACACCGTTTGAACACTTCGGTTGAAGAGATATTATATCCAGCTATGGAAGATGGTGAGTTAGATATAATAATCGGAAAAGGCCCGTCTGCAAGATCAATAAGAATAGAGTTACCACCATTTACTTTAATTGGAGCGACAACTAGAGCTGGATTATTGAGCTCACCCCTTAGAGATAGATTTGGAGTAGTTCATAGAATGGATTACTATAAAGAGCAAGAGTTAGAAGGGATTGTAAAAAGAGGTGGAGCTCTTTTAGGAGTTAAGGTAGAGGAAGATGGAGCAAAAGAGATTGCTTTGAGAAGTAGAGGGACTCCAAGAATTGCAAATAGGCTTTTAAAAAGAGTGAGAGATTACTGTGAAATAAAAGGAAATGGTATAGTAGATTTTAATAGTACTGTTAAAGCTTTAAATATTTTAGGTGTTGATAAACAAGGACTAGATGAGTTGGATAGAGATATAATTAAATCTATAATTGATAATTATGGAGGAGGTCCTGTCGGTATTGAAACGCTAGCTTTAATGCTTGGTGAGGATAGAAGAACTATCGAGGAAGTTTATGAGCCTTATTTGGTTAAAATTGGTTATATAAAAAGAACTAGTCGTGGTAGAATGGTTACTGAGAAAGCTTATAATCATTTTGAGATAAAGGAGTAATGAGGATGAAAATAAGTACAAAAGTTAGATATGGTGTAAAAGCATTGGTGTATATAGCAGAAGCTTCTCAAAAAGGAAATTTAGCTCGTATAAAAGAGATTTCTGAATCAGAGGATATTTCTGTTCAATATTTAGAGCAGATTTTATTTAAGCTAAAAAATGCGAGTATAATTCAAGGTAAAAGGGGCCCAAATGGAGGATATAAACTTTCTATGGAACCAGAGGATATAACACTGCATGAATTATATAAAATTTTAGATGAAGAAGTAAAAGTTATTGATTGTAATGAAAATAATAAAAGTAAGAATTGTTCATGTGTTGATGATGAGTGTTCAACAACTTGTATCTGGAGCAAACTAGATATAGCGATGACAAAGATTCTAGAGGGAACAACTTTAGCAGAGTTAATAAAAAATAAGGATATGATATAGGAGTTTATAATGATAAGTGTTATAATATCTAATGAAAATATAGCAAATGATATAATAGAGATTGTTGATAAAAATGATATTAATCATTTGAAAAATGCTTTTAGAATAAAAGTTGGAGAGATAATAAGAGCAGTAGATGGAGAGTATGAGTATATCTGTGAAGTTTTATCGATAGAAAAGAAAGTTATTGAAGCAAAAGTTATAGAGAAAAATGAGGATAGATTCTCATCTTCAGTAGAAATAGATGCGGCAATAGGAATTCTAAAAAATGATAAAATGGATTTAACAATTCAAAAGTTAACAGAGATAGGAGTAACTAGAATAATTCCACTTTTAACTAAAAGAGGAGTTGCAAAGATTACAGAGAAAAAAGATAAATGGGATTTGATTGTAAAAGAAGCTACAAAACAGTGCCAAGCTGTAAAATTAGTTCAAATTCAAGAGCCAAGAAAGTTATCTGATTTAAATATAGATGATTATGATTTAGCTGTTGTTCCTTACGAGTGTGAAGATGAGAACTCTTTAAGGAATATATTGAATAAAGTTGAAAACAAGCCTAAAAAGGTTTTATATATAGTTGGTCCAGAGGGGGGATTTGAAAACGAGGAGATAGAGTTCTTGAAAGAAAAAGGTGTAACACCAGTATCTTTGGGGAAGAGAATATTAAGAGCTGAAACTGCCTCAATTATAGTAGGAGGAATATTAGTAAATGAGTATTAATACAAAAAAAGTTGCCTTTTACACATTAGGATGTAAGGTTAACCAGTATGAAAGTGAAAGCATAAAAAATCAGTTAATAAAAATTGGATATGAAGAAGAGGAGTTTGAAAACAAATCTGATATTTATATTGTAAACTCTTGTACAGTGACAAGTGTTGCTGATAAAAAAACAAGAAATGTTTTGAGAAGAGCTAAAAAAATGAATCCAGATTCTGTTGTTATTGTTACAGGATGCTATGCTCAAACTAATTCGAAAGAGTTATTAGAGATAGAAGAGATAGATTTCGTTGTAGGAAATAGTAACAAAAGTGGATTGGTAGATTTTATTCAAGATATTGAAAATAAAAAATCAAAAATCTTAACAGAAAATATCTTTGAAGAAAGAAAATATGAAGAGTATGAGTTTGCAACTTTAAGAGAGATGTCGAGAGCTTATATAAAAATTCAAGATGGATGTAATAATTTCTGTTCATATTGTAAAATACCTTTTGGAAGAGGAAAAAGTAGATCACGTTCTTTAGATAGTATCTTAAAAGAAGTAGAAGTTTTAACAAAAGAGGGATTCAAAGAGTTTATAATAATTGGAATCAATCTAGGAGCTTATGGTGAAGATTTAGATTCAGATATAAATTTAGAGACTTTATTAGAAGCAGTTGTGAAACAAGATGGTGTTGAAAGAGTTAGAATTGGATCGATGTATCCAGATAAAATCTCAGATAGATTTATTGAAATTATGAGAGAGAATAAAAAACTGATGCCACATCTACATATATCTTTACAATCTTGTGACAATACGGTTCTAGAAAGAATGAGAAGAAACTACGGTGCTGAACTTATCGTAGAGAGATTGTTAAAATTAAGAGACAACATAGAGAATATGGAGTATACAGCTGATGTAATTGTAGGATTCCCAGGGGAAACAGATGAGATGTTCCAAAATACTTATGATGTTATAAAAGGAATTGGATTCTCAGATCTACATGTTTTCCAATATTCTGATAGAGAAAAAACTTTAGCAAACACGTTTACAGACAAAATAGATACGAACGTAAAGAAGAAAAGAGCTGAAATTTTAGAAGGCTTAAGAAAAGAGATGGCCAAAGAAAGAAGAGAGAAATATTTAGGAAAAGAGTTAGAAGTTTTAGTAGAAGAGATTAAAGAAGACGGATGCTCATATGGATACAGTCAAAACTATTTAAGAGTGAAAACAGTAGAAGCGACATCAAATGTAAATGAATTAGTAAAGGTAAATATTTCAAATTTAGAAAAGGAGTTACTAATCGCAGATGAGAAGGGAAAAAAATCTTAATAGACAAAAAAAGAAAACAAAAACTGGAAAAACACTAGGAGGGCTTTTATTAGCCCTTATAGTTATTGGTATGCTAGGTGTATTTTTAACATATAATCTAAATAGAGGAGAGAAAAATTTAGAGAATTGGGATAGATATGCAATTATTGGAAAAAATAATATTATAGTTGTATATGAGGATAAACTAGCTGTAAAAATACCTTACGATGTTCAAGTAGATAAAGAAACAACTATAAAAAAATTGGTAGATTCTAAAAACTATAAAATGGTTATTGATTCTATAAACAATTTTTTACCTGAAAAAGTTGAAAACTATAAAGTTGTGAGATATAGCGATATAGCTTTAAATGTAAAAAATGCTAGAAATATTCCTGAGATGGTAATTGATAATAAAAAATATATTTTAACTTCAGGAACACAATCACTATTTTCGGATTTATATGGTGGAGATTTAAAAGGTTCTACAAATTTAGTTGTGGATATATTAAATGCAAACGGTGTTGGAGGATATGCTAGAAAAACTGGTGAAAACTTAAAAAATAAGCTATCTTTAACATACACTGCAGCAAACTATGAAAAAAATACAGAGTATAGCTTAATTGAAATAAATGAAATTAGTAAAGAAAATATTGAAAATGTTTTAGCTAATGTAAATGAAAAATATTTTAAAATCAAAGAGGATACAGGAATGCCAACACTTGCAAGTGTTGTTTTAGTTCTTGGAAGAGAAAAAGATATAGATTTTAAAATAGAAATAAAAGGAACTTCAGCAGCAGCAAAATCAGTATTGAAAGATTTAGAAGCTTCTGGATATAGAAATCTATCTTTAAAAGAGGAGTCTAAAAATTTAGATAAATCAGTTATTGAATATAACAAAGAGGATTACTATACAGCTTTAAAGATTACAAAGAAATTAAATATAACTAATATGTTAGAAAATAATTCTTTAAATAATAGAATAAATATTTTAATAGACTAAAAGATTAGAAGGAGTGAAAATGCTAGATTTTATCTCAATTTTATTTATTTTTATATTGGATAACATTCCTCAGACAACATCAAAGGGATTTTTAATAATGCCTTATTTGGCTTATCTATCTTATAGAAAAGATAAAAAAATAGCGTTTTTATTTCCAATATTAGCAGTTATATTAGCTCTACATTCAAGAGAACCTGCATATGCATTTTTATTTGTGGGATTAAATATAGTTTTTTATTACCTATACTTTATAAACTTTGATTACAACATTGGAAATGTTTATGTACTTTCTCTTTTACAAATTGTAGCTTGGAAATTCTATGTAGATATACCTTTTGTGATAGTTGATATACTATTTCTTTCAATATTTTATTTTGTAATTAACTTATTATATATGAGGAGAGCAACTAAGTGAAAAAAGATCTTGGAATAAAGTTAGGGAAAAGCTTTGAATTTAGAGGAGAAATATATAAGGTATTTATATTCCTAGTTTTTATTTTACTAGGAAGTAGAATGGCATATTTACAAATTGTAAAAAAAGATAAGTACAACTATTTAGCTCAAAAAAATAGAGTTAAATTAAGAAAGATTGATGCTGAAAGAGGAAATATATATGATTCGAATGGAGAGCTGATTGTAACAAATACCTTAGGGTATAGATTAGTTTATTTAAATCAAAGAAATGTAAGTGAAGATCAGTTGAAAGAGATGGCAGAAGCTACAGGATATGCTCAAGAGTATCTTCAAAGAAGAGTTAAATATGGAGAGATTGTTCCTTATACAAGAGAGAATATTTTGATAGATGATTTAGAATTAACGTTAGCTCATAAATTGATGGAAAAAATTGGAGATTATCCATATTTAGAAGTTCAAAGCTATTCTAAGAGGAAATATATACACGATTCATTGGCTGCACATACGATTGGGTATGTAAAAAAAATTACAGAAAAAGAGTATGAAACACTTAAAGAACAAGGTTATTCTCCACGGGATATCGTAGGGAAAACTGGAATTGAAAAAGTTTATGACTTACAGATGAAAGGAAAACCTGGATATGACTATATTGAGGTTAATGCTTTAAACAGAGCCCAAAAGATAGAGAAAAATAAAGACCCTGTACCGGGGTATAACTTGCATCTATCTGTAGATATGAGACTACAAGAATATATGGAAAAAATATTCGAAGAGCAAAATTTATCGGGATCAATAATAGCGCTAGAAGCTCAAACAGGAAAAGTACTTACAATGGTAAGTTATCCAACTTATTCGTTAACAACATTCAGTTCAAAAATTTCTCAAGAGGAATGGGATGAGATAACGAATGACTCAAGAAAACCGCTGACGAATAAAAGTATTTCAGGAGAGTATCCTCCTGGATCAGTATTTAAACCATTTTCAGCTTTTGCATTTTTCAATAATGGTTTAGATCCGAAAACTAAAATCTATGATAATGGAGTTTATAGTATCGGAAAGTGGAGTTGGAGAGCTTGGAAAAAAGGTGGTCACGGAACAGTAGATTTTGAAAAATCTATAGTGGAATCAGTTAATCCATACTATTATAGATATGCAGATCAATTTGGTCTTGAACCTATAATTGATGTTGCAGGAAGTTTTGGTTATGGAAAACTTTCTCAAATTGATGTTTTTGGCGAAAGATCTGGAATTCTTCCAAATGAAAAATGGAAAAGAGCTAGATTTAAGCAATCGTGGTTTAAAGGAGATACAATAATCTTATCTATAGGTCAAGGTTATCTGTTATCTACTCCGATGCAAGTTGCAGTATCATATATGGGGCTTGCGAATCGTGGAAAAGCGTATGTTCCTCATGTTGTAGATTATATGGAGAACGGAAAAGAAAAAATAGATATAGAACCAAAAGTTTTATATGAAACAAATTATCCAAGTTGGTATTATGATGCTTTAAATCAAGCTTTAATAAATACTGTAGAAAAAAATAACGGAACTACAAAAGCGTTAAGAACAAAAGGGTTAGTAATAGGAGCAAAAAGTGGATCATCTCAAAACTCAAGATTTGATGAAACACATGCTCTTGTGGCAGGGTATTTCCCAGCAGATAAGCAACCTGAAATTGTATTCACTGTTCTTTTAGAAGGAGCAGGTGGAGGGGGAAGTGTCGCTGGAGGAGTTGCTAAAAAATTTGTAGACAAATATTTGGAATATTACAATGAGGAGATAAAATAAAATGAATTTAGAGAATATTGTTGAAAAGGAGAAAGAAGTAGCAAAGAAAAAACCAAGACGTAGAAAATATTACAATAAAGCTAAACAAGGTGATAAAAACCAAACGAGTGAAGTTGTAAAAAGTGAACAAAATTTAGCTGTAGAAGAGATAAAAACAGTAGTAGCTCAAGAGACACCAAAAAATCAAGAGCCTAGAACACCAGCACCAAAAAGAAGAGCACCTAAAAAAACAGTGGTTCAAGAAGAAGAGAAAAAGCCAGTTGTGAAAACTGAAAAAGAGGAAAAGATGTATGTTATTCCTTTAGGTGGATTGGATGAAGTTGGAAAAAATATGACTTTAGTTCAATATAGAGATGAAATTATAGTTATAGATTCAGGAGTAACTTTCCCTGATGATGGTTTATTAGGAATCGATTTAGTTATTCCAGATTTCAGTTATATTGAAAGTAATAGAGATAAGATAAAAGGATTATTCATAACTCATGGTCATGAGGATCATATCGGATCAATTCCATACTTATATCAAAAGATAGATAGAAATGTTCCTGTTCATGGAGGAAAACTTACATTAGCTTTAATAAAATCTAAGTTTGAAAATGGAGAGGTTTCAAAAATTCTTCCAAAAATGAGAGAAGTTAAAGGAAGAGATAAGATAAAAGTTGGAAAATATTTTGAAGTAGAGTTTATAAGTGTTACTCACTCGATAGCTGATGCTTATGCAGTAGTTGTAACTACACCAGCTGGAAGAGTTATGTACACTGGAGACTTTAAAATAGATTTAACTCCAGTTGGTGGAGATGGAGTAGACTTCTTAAGATTAGCTCAAATTGGAGAAGAGGGAGTAGACTTATTACTTTCAGATTCAACAAACTCTGAGATAGATGGATTTACACCTTCAGAAAGAAGTGTTGGTGAAGCCTTTAAAGTAGAGTTCGCTAAGGCAAAAGGAAGAATAATTATAGCAGCATTTGCTTCTCACGTACATAGACTTCAACAGATAGTGAATATAGCAAATGAGCATGGAAGAAAAATTGCTATTGATGGCAGAAGTTTAATAAAGGTATTTGATATAGCATCATCTTTAGGATATTTAAAACTTCCAGAAAATATTATGATAAACTTATCTGATGTAGATAAGATGAGAGATAATAAGGTAGTCATCCTTTGTACAGGTACCCAAGGAGAACCTATGGCTGCGTTATCAAGAATAGCTAAAAATATGCATAAGCATACGAAAGTTAAAGAGGGAGATACAGTTATAATATCAGCAACTCCTATTCCAGGAAATGAAAGGGCTGTATCAAATAACATAAATAGTCTTTTAAAATATGACGCTGAAGTTGTATTTAAAAAGATAGCAGGAATTCACGTTTCTGGACATGCTAGTAAAGAGGAGCAAAGATTGATGCTTAATCTGATTAAGCCAAAGCATTTTATGCCAGTTCATGGTGAGTTTAAGATGTTGAAAGCTCATAAAGAAACAGCGATTGAAACAGGAGTTCCAAAAAATAATGTTGTAATAGCAACAAACGGAAGTAAAGTTGAAGTAACAAAATCAAGTGCAAAAATTAAAGGTAAAGTAAATGCAGGAGCAACTTTAGTTGATGGACTTGGTGTTGGAGATATAGGACACATTGTCTTAAAAGATAGACAGCAACTATCTCAAGATGGTGTTGTTATTGTTGTATTTGCTCTAGATAAAGAGACAGGAAAAGTTTTAAGTGGTCCTGATATAGTGACGAGAGGATTCGTTTACTCTAGAGATTCAGATGAAATTTTAAATGAAGCTAATGAACAGATTAGAGTTAAGTTAAAAGAGTTTGAAGATGGAGCAATAAAAGATTGGACAGTTATAAAAAATAGTGTAAGAGATTTAGCAAGTAAGTTCTTCTATAACAGAATAAAAAGAACGCCAGTGATTTTACCTATAATTATGGATGTATAAAATATTATTAAATTTAAGAGAGTAAGAGGAGAGAAAATGAGTTTAACAAGTAAAAAAAGAGCATTTTTAAGAAAGAGAGCACACAATTTAGAGCCAATATTTAGAATAGGAAAAGAGGGATACTCTGAAACTTTAGCACAAGGTGTTTTAGATGCAATAATTCCTAGAGAGTTAATCAAAGTAAAAATACTTCAAAATTCAGAAGCAGATAAGAACGAAGTTGCTTACCAAATTGCTGATGTTATAGAAGCTGAGGTTGTAGGAATAATTGGAAGAACTATAATATTCTACAAAGAGAATACAGATAAACCAACAATATCATTAGAATTAAAAGCAGTTAAATAAATAAAGAAGAGAGTGGGGAGACTATGGAAAAAGGAATAATTTTAGGAAATAGAATTCTAGACGTAGTATTTATAGCTTGGTTTGTTGCCCAGTTTTATAAAGTTATAACTACAATATTTATTGATAAAAAATTAAATATTAAAAGAATTTTTGAAACTGGAGGAATGCCAAGTTCCCACTCTTCAACTATGTCATCATTGAGTACAGCAGTAGCATTAGCTCATGGAACACAAAGTACAATATTTGCTATTTCATTTGTTTTAGCAGGAGTAGTTATGTACGATGCTGCTGGAATAAGAAGAGCAGCTGGAAAACATGCGGGACTTTTAAACACTTTAATGGATAGATTTGCGGCAAAAGTTGGAGAGAGATTACATGATGAAAAACTAAAGGAACTTTTAGGACATAGTCCATTAGAAGTATTAGTAGGGGCTATATTAGGAGTAGTTATAGCCTTTATATTTAAAGGTTATATACAAGCTTAAGGATGGAAAAAAATGAAGGTAGACAGACAATATATTAATAAGTTGCAGAACGAAAGCCAAAATATAAGAGATATATTAGTTGATATTACAAGTAAAAATGGTGGACATTTAGCACCTAATTTAGGAGTAGTAGAACTAACTCAAGCAATAATGGAAGTGTTTAACCTTCCAAAAGATAAGTTGTTATTTGATGTAGGTCATCAGTCATATGTTTATAAATTATTAACAGGACGAAAAGAAAGATTTGAAACACTGAGAACAAAAGGTGGAATAGGACCTTTTTCTGATCCGAAGGAAAGTGAACATGACTTTTTTATAGCTGGACATGCAGGAAGTGCTTTGTCAGCTGGAGCTGGAATAGCTAAAGCAAATCCAGATCAAAAAGTTATAGTTGTGATAGGGGATGCATCGATTGCTAACGGACACTCTTTAGAAGCTTTAAATAATATTGGTGAAAATTTAAAAAACTTAATAGTTATATTAAATGATAATGAGATGTCTATTGGAAAAAATGTAGGATCACTTTCTAATTTTTTTGGTAAGTTAATGATAAGTAATGCTTATATGAATATTCGAAATGATGTTAGAAGTGTTATGAGTAAGGGAAAAGTAGGAAAACAGGTGAAAAGTGTTTTAGAAAGAATAGAACACTCTGTGAAACAATTTTTCTTACCTTCAAGTATATCAGAAGTATTGGGATACCAATTTTTAGGTGTAATTGATGGGCATAATTTGGAAGAGTTAATTAAAAATTTAATGAGAGCTAAAGAGATGAGTGGACCAGTTTTTATTCATGTAAAAACAGAAAAAGGAAAAGGATTCCAATTAGCAGAAGAGAATAAGGAAAAGTTCCACGGAATATCGCCATTCAATCCAGAAACAGGTGAGGTTGAATCAGGAGGCGAGACATATTCTAATATTTTCGGATCAAAATTAGTAGAAATAGCTGAAAAAGATAAAGATATATATGCTGTTTCAGCAGCTATGGTAAAGGGAACAGGTTTAGGAGAGTTTCAAAATAGATTCGATGAAAGATGTATAGATGTAGGAATAGCTGAGGGGCACGGAGTGACTTTTTCAGCAGGACTAGCTATATCGGGTAAAAAACCTTATGTAGCCATATATTCAACATTTTTCCAAAGAGCTATTGATCAGTTGATACATGATGTTGGGTTACAAAATCTGCCGGTGAGATTTATGATTGACCGTGCGGGGATTGTAGGTGAAGATGGAAAAACACATCAAGGGATTCATGATATCAATATGTTTTTAACTATGCCAAACTATAGAGTTCTAGCTCCAACAACTGGGAAAGAGCTGAGAGAGATTTTAGAGTTTTCTAAAAGTTTTGAAGATGCACCTTTAGCGGTTAGATTTCCAAGAGGAAATGCGTTTGAGTTAGATAAATCATTCAATTTTAAATTTGAGATTGGAAAATGGCAAGAGATAAAAAAAGGAGATAAAAATCTTTATTTAGCTACGGGAGCGATGCTAAAAGAGGTTTTAAATATAGAAGAAAAACTTTCAGAAAGAGGGTTAGGAGGAACTATTGTTAGCTGTTCATCGATAAGGCCTTTAGATGAAAATTTCATTTTAGATGAGTTTTCAAAATATGAAAATATATTCACCTTTGAAGATGGTTATGAAAGAGGTGGATTTGGTGATGAAATATTAAGATTTTTAAATGAGAAAAAAATAAAAATTAATATAAATAAAATAGCATTGAATAGTGTAGCAATACCTCATGGGTCAAGAAACATACTGTTAGAAGATTATGGTCTAAGAGGTAAAAAACTAATAGAGAGAATTGAGGGTAGCATTAATGGCGAAAAATAGTAATGCACTGAAGTTTATAAAACTTCTGCTAAACCATGGGATGGTCTTAGATTTAGACCATCATGATGATCAAGGGGTTAAAGTAACTACGCATACATACGACGTTTTAAAAATATCTTTTGAAGAGATAAGAAGAGATTTTAGAGATTTAAGAGAAGCAAGAGAAAAAGTTGAATTTTTCTCAATAGTTGTTGGAGTTATAATACATGATTTGAGTAAGGGAAGCATCAGAAAAGCTGATGAGAAGTTATCTCATTCACAAATGATGATAAAAAAGCCTGAGTATATTATGAAAGAAGCAGAAAGAGTGCTGTCTGAAATAGAAGAAGCTTTAAATCTAAAAATTGTAGAAAAAATTAAGAAAAATATAATACATATAGTTATATCTCATCACGGTAAATGGGGGAAAATACAACCCAATACTAAAGAAGCTCATATAGTTCATAGAGCAGATATGTATTCAGCAAAATATCATAGAATAAACCCTATCGGTGCTGATAAAATATTGAGACTTATGAACGATGGAATGAACATAGACGATGTAGCTAAAAAGTTTAATTGTACAACTGGAGTTATAAAAGATCGTTTAAAAAGAGCTAAGCATGAGTTAAGACTTAAAAACACAAAGCAGTTATTAGGTTATTATAAAAGTAAGAAAAAAATCCCGATAGGAGATGATTTCTTTACAAAGAGAGTTAGAGAAACTGAAAAATTAATAAAAGCAGTTGATAGATTAGGGTTTGAAAATCTTATTCTAGAAAATCCACTATTAAATTATTTAGAGGATGACAAGATTTTTGAGAAGGAAGTGCAGTAATGAAAGAAAGAGTAGATGTTCTACTAGTTGAAAAAGGTTTTTATGAAACTAGAGAAAAAGCAAAGAGAGCTATTATGGCTGGTTTGGTTATAATAAATGATAAAAAAATAGATAAACCTGGAACATCTATAAAAATAGATGAGGAGCCTATAATCAGAGTAAAAGGCGACGCTTGCAAATATGTAAGCCGTGGAGGAATGAAGTTAGAAAAAGCTATAACTGTTTTTAACTTAGATTTACAGGATAAAAAGGTTTTAGATGTTGGTTCATCAACAGGTGGATTTACAGATTGTTCATTACAAAATGGAGCTTCTTTTGTTTATGCTGTAGATGTAGGAACAAATCAATTAGATTGGAAATTAAGAAGTGATAGCAGAGTTAAATCATTAGAAAATACTCATATAAAAGATTTAACTTTAAATGAGTTAGATAATGAAAAAGTAGATTACATTGTTATGGATGTATCATTTATATCGATAACAAAAGTAATTGAACATCTAATAAAATTCTTTAAACCCGAAACAAAGTTGATGGCTTTAATAAAACCACAATTTGAAGTAGGAAAAGAGAATATTGAAAAGGGTGGAATAGTAAAAGATAGTAAAAAACACATAATGGCAATAGAGATGGTAATAGAGGAAGCTAAAAAATCTGGATTAAGATTAAAAGCCTTAGATTTCTCACCAATAACAGGTACAAAAGGAAATGTTGAATATATCTCTTTATTTGAGATAGGAGCTGAAGAGTCTCATATTAACATAGAATCAGTTGTAAAGTTAGGAAAGAACTTGGGAGGAGCCTTATGATAAAACTGTTAAGAAATACTGGAGTAGCACTACTTTTATCTGGAGTTATGGCTATAAATACAATACCGTCATACTCTGTAGATAATGGATTTATTGCAAATATAAAGGAGTTAAAAGAGCTTTCTGATATTATGAATATAATAAAAGAGAATCATGTGGGAGCAGAAAAAGATCCTACAAATACAACTTTAATGCAAGGAGCTTTGAAAGGGATGATGGAATCTTTAGATGATCCACATTCTAATTATTTTACAAAAGAGGAACTAGAAAGTTTTAAAGAGGATATAGAGGGAAAATATGCTGGAGTAGGAATGGTAATTCAGAAAAAAGCAGATGAACCTCTATTAGTTGTTTCTCCAATTGAAGATACGCCTGCCTATTTAGCAGGAATAAGAGCTAAAGATAAAATTATAGCTATCGATGGAGAAAGTACTTATAAATTAACGAGTGAGCAAAGTGTAAAAAAATTAAAAGGTGAGCCAGGGACTTCAGTAAAACTTACAGTTTACAGAGAAGAAGCTAAAGAAACGAAAGAGGTTGAACTTAAAAGATCAATAATTCAATTAAAATACGTTAAGAGTAAAATGATTGGAAAAGATGTAGGGTACTTAAGATTAACTCAATTTGGAGAAGATGTATATAAAGATCTTCGTAAAGAGTTAGAAGGATTAATGAAAAAAGGCGCGAAAGGAATAATCTTCGATTTAAGAAGTAATCCAGGAGGTTCTTTAGGTCAAGCTGTAAAAATTTCATCTATGTTTATTCCTGAAGGAAGAGTTGTTAGTACGAAAGGAAAAAATGGAGATGAAGAGGTAGCTTATAGAGAAGGTAAATATTTTGGGGATTTTCCACTAATCGTATTGATAAATGAGGGAAGTGCTTCAGCATCTGAAATAGTTTCAGGAGCAGTAAAAGACTATAAAAGAGGTCTTTTAATAGGAGAAAAAACATTTGGAAAAGGAAGTGTTCAAACACTACTGCCACTACCAGATGGAGATGGGATAAAAATAACAATAGCTAAATACTATACTCCAAGTGGAGTTTCTATTCATGGTACAGGAATAGAACCAGATATCTTAGTTGAAGAGAAAGATGATTTCCTATTCTTCAATGGTTTTGTTACGAATATAAATGAGGATGAGACTAAAGAAAATAGAAATGAAATTATAAAAGAGGTAAAGGGAGAAGAGGAAGCCCAAAAAATTATCTCAAAAGGTGATATCCAATTAGACAGAGCAGTCGAAGAGATGGAGAAACTTTTAAAAAAATAAGAGAAATGAGGTAAAAAATGCTTTATATAGTAGCCACACCTATAGGGAATTTAGATGATATAACTTTAAGAGCAATTAAAACATTTGAAGAAGTAGATTTTGTTTTTGCAGAGGATACAAGAGTTACAAAGAAGTTATTAAATCATTTAGGTATAGAAAAAATTGTAAATAGATATGATGAGCATACAAAAATGCACCAAGTATCTAATATAGCAAATATGTTAGAGAATGGAAATAAAATAGCATTAGTAACAGATGCAGGAACACCGTGTATATCAGATCCTGGATTTGAAGTTGTTGATGAAGCTTTAAAAAGAGGGATAAAGGTAATTCCAATTCCTGGACCAAGTGCAATGACAGCAGCAGCTTCAGTAGCTGGAATCTCAACAAGAAGATTCTGTTTTGAAGGGTTTTTACCGAAGAAAAAAGGTAGACAAACACTTTTAAAATCATTAGCTACAGAAGAAAGAACGATAGTTATTTTTGAATCTCCGCACAGAATAGAAAAAACATTAAGAGATATAGAAACTTTTATTGGTGTAAGAGAAGTTGTAATAGTAAGAGAGATTACTAAAATATATGAAGAAATTTTAAGAGGAACAACTACAGAGTTAATTGAGAAGTTATCTCAAAATCCTATAAAAGGAGAGATAGTTCTTTTAATAAAGGGTAATGAAAAATAGAGGTGAGAAAAAATGTCAATGACAAAAATTAACTGGTATCCAGGACATATGAAAAAAACAAAGGACTTAATAAAGGAAAATATGCCTTTAATTGATATTGTTCTTGAAGTTGTGGATGCAAGAATTCCTTTATCAAGTAAAAATCCTGATATTGCTGGGTTCGCAAAAAATAAAAAAAGAGTAATAGTTATAAATAAAGCGGATTTAGTTACAAAAGAGGAATTGAATTTCTGGAAAAAATTCTTTAAAGAGAATAATTTTGCTGATGAAGTTTTAGAGCTATCTGCAGAAACAGGATTTAATATGAAAACTCTTTACACTATTATTGATAAAGTGTCTAAAGAGAAAAAAGATAAAATGCTTAAAAAAGGATTAAGAAAAGTTAATACAAGATTAATGATTGCAGGAATACCAAACGTAGGAAAATCAAGACTTATAAATAGAATTGTTGGTAAGAATAGTGCTGGTGTAGGAAACAAGCCAGGGTTCACTAGAGGAAAACAATGGATAAGAATAAAAGAGGGGTTAGAGTTATTAGATACTCCAGGTATCTTATGGCCAAAGTTTGAAAATCAAGAGGTTGGATATAACTTAGCTATAACAGGGGCTATAAGAGATGAGATTCTTCCAATTGATGAAGTGGCATGTCTTCTAATTGAAAAAATGCTAAAAATGGGTAAAAAAGATGTTCTAAAAGATAAGTATAAACTTTTAGAAGAGGATTTTGAACAAGTTACAGGAGCTATAATAGAATCTATTGCAGTAAGAATGAATATGTTACAAAAAGGTGGATATCCTAATGTGCAACAGGCAACATATACTGTACTTAGAGATTATAGAGCTTCAAAACTAGGTAAGTTTGGTTTAGATATGGATATAGCAGAGCAGATTAAAAACTTATATAAGTAGGAGATAAAAATGAGTCATAAATTGGATTTAGATTTAAATTTAGTTGAAAATATATTAGTTAATTTCTTAAGAGAGGAAGCTAATAAGGTTGGATTTTCTAAAGTGGTATTGGGATTATCAGGAGGAATAGATTCAGCGTTAGTAGCTTATTTAGCAGCAAAGGCTTTTGGCCCTGAAAATGTTTTAGGAATTCTTATGCCATATAAAGCCTCTAGTAAAGAGAGTGTAGAACACGCTAAGCTAGTTGTAGAAGATTTAGGAATACAATCAAAATTAATAGAGATAACTCCAATGGTTGAACCATATTTTGATATGAATCCAGATATGGATGGGTTGAGAAAAGGAAATAGAATGGCAAGAGAAAGAATGTGCATTCTATTTGATTACTCAGCAAAAGAAAAAGCTTTAGTTCTAGGAACATCAAATAAAACAGAGATGTTATTAGGATACAGTACTCAATTTGGAGATGCAGCTTCAGCTATAAATGCTATAGGAGATCTATATAAAACACAAGTTTGGGAACTTTCAAGACATATGGGAGTTCCGGAAGCACTTATTGATAAAAAACCAAGTGCAGACCTATGGGAAGGGCAAACAGATGAAAGTGAATTAGGATTTTCTTATGCATTAGCTGATGAAATTTTATACTCTTTAGTTGATGAAAGAGATAAAAAAGAGGATGTAATTGCAGCTGGATATTCTGAGGAGATTGTAAATAAGATTATTTGGAAAATTAAATTGTCACAATATAAAAGAAAATTACCTCTAATAGCGAAGGTGTCGACTAGAACTATAGGAAGAGAGTTTAGATATCCTAGAGATTGGGGAGTATAAAATAAGGAGGGCTAAATTTGAGAGGGGAAGAGCAATTAAGGGAAGAGTTACAAGAGTTTCAGAAAGAAAAGGAAAGAATTAGAAATATTGTTGGTCAAATAGGTGGTTCAAGTAGCAATCAAAATAAAATAGTTAACACACTTCTGATAGTAATAATAGTTGCATTGTTAGTTTTAGGAGGGATTTTTAATAGAATAACTTCAAGCCTTGCAATTCAAGTTGCTATTTTATTTAGTGTTATAAAATTAATTTGGATGTTTTATGAATCACAAAGAGCAAGTCATTTCCAATTTTGGATATTAAACTCTTTAGAGTTCAGAATAAATGAGATTTATAAAAAAGTAAAAAAAATAGAAAAAGAGTTAGATGAATTAAAAAAAGTAGAGGAGTCAAATCAAAATGATAAATAATTTTAAAACTGCTGAAGAGTTAATGAGAGCGAGATATTCTGCTTTTGAAACTGGAAATATCGAGTTTATAGTGGATACACATCATCCTGATAGCAAAGCTGATATGGATGTTGAAGAGACAAGAAAATGGGCTTTAAACTCTGAATGGCTAGGGTTGGAAATTGTTTCAACAGAAGCAGGGAAAGAGGAGGATTCAGAAGGAATCGTAGAATTTAAAGCTTTTTATAAAGAGAATGGACAAGATGTTGTTCATCATGAAAAAAGTCAATTTTTAAAAGTTGATGGAAAATGGTATTACTATGGATGGTTACCTCTTCAAGGAACTATCGTAAAAGAAGAGAAAATAGGAAGAAATGACCCATGCCTTTGTGGATCTGGTAAAAAATATAAAAAATGTTGTGGAAAATAAACTTTTTATATAGGGAGAGTAGTAAATGAGAATTGCTATTGTAGGTTACCCTGATTCCGTAAAAAAGATTTTAAAAACTTTGGAGCCTCAATATCCTCAAATAAAATTTATAGCATATGAGATAGAAAAACTGGGGAGTTTTGTAGAAAATTTAAAAGAACTTAAGGGAAGAGTTCATGGTATATTTTCTACTGGAATAGGTGTTCATTCTGAAATCGTGAGCAAATTGAATCTAGATGTTCCAATGGTTTATTCGAATAGAGAAGCAGGAAGTGTTTTGAAAGCTCTTTGGGAAGTGAGAGAGGACTATTCAGAGATTAAAAATTTGAAAATAGGTTTTGATATAGTAGAAAGAGATGTTTTGATGGATACGTTAGAGGAGTTCGGAATCTCTTTGAAAAGCATAAATGTTCAGGAGTATGAGGTAGACAAAGGTGAATCTGATTTTTTAGATGAGCATATCAGAAATTTAATAAGAAATGATGTGGATTGTATTTTTACAGCATTTGGATATGTTTATGACTATTTTAAAAAGAAAAATAAACCAGTTTATAGATTGCAGGCAACTAAAAATGAGATAATTAATCAAATGGAAGCTTTGCTAAAAGATATAAAAATAAATGAAAATTCTAAAAATAGAATTGGAGTTAAAGTATTAAAAGTTGTAAGAAGATTTAGAAAAGATGAAAACTATTATGATAAAAGTGTCTTTAGAATGAAGCTAAATCAAATATTTTTAAAATATTCTAAAGAGTTACAAGGAAGTTTTCAGGAGCTGCTAGAGGATGAATACATCTTTTTTACAACTCAGAGAATTTTGGAAATAAAAGATAGCGAGATAAATTTTTTAAAACTATTAAATGAAGTTTCTATTTTAGGTGGAAAAGTATTTGTAGGAATAGGTTATGCTGATAATATTCAAGAAGCATCTATTAATGCAAAAAAAGCTTTAAATATAAGTTTAATGAATGGAAAAGGTGAAATATATCTTTTCTCTGATGATAAGATAAGAGGTCCTCTTTATAAAAGAAACAGATATGACTATAGTACAAAAATAAGTGACACTATAGATAAGGAAGCAAAAAAAATAGGAGTTACAGCGAAATATTTGTCTAAAATAAGAGCACTTCAAGAAAGCTTCAGAAAAAAAGAGTTTACTAGTAAAGAGTTAGCAGAAATTTTAGAAATAACTGAAAGAAGTGTAAATAGAATCGTAAAACCAATTATAGAAAATGGGTTTGCAGAGATTTTAGAATATGAGGTTTGCTCTAAAGCTGGGCGTCCTAGAAGAGTTATCAAATTTAAGTTTTAATATAAAGATATGAAAAGAATTTGGGATATTAAAGGACCGAATTCTTTTTTTATTTTCAAATAAGTTTTATTTTTGATCTTAAAAGGTTCAAAAACAGAACAATAAAATTTGTTTTAAAATAAAAAATTCGAAAAAAAGCTTGACATAATATCAAAAAAATAGTATTATTTCATTATTGAAATTAAGGACCTATTAAAGACAAAGTCTTAAGGGTTAGAAAAAATTAAGTTAAGGAAGAGTGAGTACTATGAACAAGAACACAATTAATGTTTTTTTAGTTGTAACAATTATTTCACTAGTATGTGAAAAAATTGGAAAAATTCAATTGGGAAAAGTAGCGTTATTCCCAATGTTATTTGCGGTTATTATTGGAATGGCATTAACACCAGATTTACTAGGAAAAAAGGTAGCAAAATTAAGAGAGATTATTGGAGAGAAAGAGATGAAAATAGCCAGTGATATGGTTATGCTAATTCTTTTAATGTTAGGAATAAAATTAGGAACTTTCGTAGGACCTAATTTAGATAAAATTATCCAAGCTGGTCCAGCATTCTTAGCTCAAGAGTTCGGACATGTTTTAGCACCTTTAGTAGCAGTTCCACTAGCTTTAAAATTAGGATTAAACAGAGAAGCGATTGGAGCAGGATCAAGTATCAGTAGAGAAGCTTCATTAGGAGTAATCGGAGAGAAATATGGAATAGCTTCACCAGAAGGAAGTGGAGTTTTAGGAGTATATTTAGCAGGTACAATCGTTGGAACAATATATTTTGGAATTTTAGGATCGTTATCAGTTTACTCTGGAATTCATCCATTAGCATTAGGAATGGCTTGTGGAGTAGGAAGTGGAAGTATGATGACCGCAGCAGCTTCATCATTAGCTGAAGTTGTAGGACCTGAGTATGCAGAGCAAGTGTTTGCATATGCATCAACAAGTAACATGTTATCGGGATTAACAGGAGTAAATATCCTTGTATTTATATCATTACCATTCACAGAGTGGTACTATAAAAAATTAGCTCCAAAGTTTGCAAAAAAGGAAGTGAAGTAAAATGCGTAGTTTAGATCTTAAAAAATATATATTATACTTTATACTTATGTCGATAACAGGAGTTATCGTCTTAGCAGGACAGGCTATAGGATTACAAAAACAATTTATAGGAGCAATCCCAGGAATGTTTTTAATTATTGCACTAGCTTTAGCATGTTTTGCGGTTAAGGATGCTTTTCCAAAGTTCCCTTTACCAGCATATGCGTTATCAACGATAGTTGGAATGATAGTAAGTATTCCAGCATTATCGATATCAAAATTCTTTGCACCACAAATTGGAACAGTAGAATTTATGCCACTTTGTACACCACTATTAGCTTTTGCAGGAATTTCTGTAGGAGATAAAATAGAGGAATTAAAAGCTATGTCTTGGAAAATAGTAATAATTGCAGTAGTAGTATTTACAACGATATTCTTTGCATGTGCTTTAATAGCTCAAACGGTATTAAAGTTACAAGGTGTAATTTAATTATAAAAAACGATTAAGATTTACTTAGGGTTAAGGAGAAAACTATGAACTTAAATGAGATTAAAGAGAGAGTAATAAAAGCTATTGATGACAATAGAGATGTAATTTTAGCAGCTGGAAAAGCTATGTATGATAATCCAGAGTTTGGATATAAAGAGTTCGAAGGAACAAAGATAGTTTCAAACTACTTTAAAAATGAGTTAGGATTAGAGGTTGAAGAAGGAATTGCGTACACAGGATGTAGAGCAAGATCAAATAAAGATATAGAAGGGCCTAAAGTTGCTATTTTAGGAGAGTTAGATGCAATATCTTGTAGTGATCATACTGATTCAAACGAATTAGGTGCAGTTCACGCTTGTGGTCATCACATCCAAATCGCAGGGATGCTAGGAGCAGCAACAGGACTTATAAAGTCTGGAATCTTAGCTGAGCTAGGTGGAAAAGTAGATTTTATGGCAACTCCAGCAGAAGAGTTCGTAGAGTTAGGATATAGAACTAAATTAAGAGAAGAGGGAAAGATAAAGTACTTCGGTGGAAAACAAGAGATGATATACAACGGTTCATTTGATGATGTTGATATGGCTGTAATGTTCCATGCCTTAGATTTAGGAGATAAAAAAGTTTTAACAGGGCCAGTAAGTAACGGATTTATTGGAAAAACTGTTAAATTTATAGGAAAAGAAGCTCACGCAGGATCAGCTCCTCACGAAGGAATAAATGCTTTAAATGCAGCAATGTTAGGAATTAACAATGTACATGCTCAAAGAGAAACATTTAAAGATAGTGATAGAGTAAGATTCCATCCTATTATAACAAAAGGTGGAGATATAGTTAACTCTGTACCAGCAGATGTTAGAATGGAAGCTTATGTAAGAGCTAGAACAATCGAAGGAATGATTGATGCTAATAAAAAAGTAAATAGAGGATTAACAGCAGGAGCATATGCTGTAGGAGCAGAGATAGAAATAACTGAGCTTCCTGGATATTTACCAATATTAAAGCATGATTCAATGGAAGATGTTTTAGAAGGTAACTTAGAATACTTAGGATTAAAAGATGATATGATAAAAGGTGGAGACTTCACAGGATCATTTGATTTTGGAGATGTATCTCATATAATGCCAACATTACACCCTATGTTTGGTGGAATCAATGGAGCTCTTCATACAAGAGAGTTTAAAACTGTTGACAATGATGTGGCAATTTTAATGCCAGCAAAAGCTTTAGCTTTAACAGTTGTAGATTTACTGTTTGCTGAAGGTAAAAAAGCAAAGGAAATTTTAGATAACTTTAAGCCTGTTATGACAAAAGAGCAATATTTAGAGTTCATGCAGTCAAATGATAAAGTTATAAAAGCTTAATAAAATAATACCTTATTTAATAATTTCTCATATGGAAGAGGCTAGTTTTCTAGCCTCTTTTTGTTATCTTTAAACAATTTCATAACAGTGTTTTGTAAAAAATAAAGTTATTTCATAACAGTGGTATATAATAAAGTGTTTGTATTTGTTTGTCTTATGAGATATAATATAGGATGTGTTTAAAAATAACATAACATATAGGAGAATTATTATGGGGAGAAAGCCTAATTTTAGTAGAGATGAAATATTAGAAAGTGCATATGAAATCTTAAATAATGAGAACTTAAAAGAGGTTACAGCAAGAAATGTAGCTAAAAAATTGGGAGTTTCAACAATAGGAATTTATTCAGCTTTTAAATCTATGGATGAATTGAAAAATGAACTTTCAAAAAAAGCAAAGACAAAACTTTTTGAATATACAAAACGTGACTATACAGATTTATCGCTTTTAAATATTGGAATAGGGATATGTCTTTTTGCAAAAGAGGAAAAAGCTTTATTCAGAACGATCTTTTTAAGAGAAGGATTACCGAGAGAGTTTATGGATGAAGTAATGGATGATTTTAGAAATTTAATCTACAATGGATTTAATAACAATAAAGAATATAATCAATTTCCTGTGGATATAGTTGAATGGGTGATAAAAAAAGGATGGTATTTTTCTCATGGTTATGCCACTTTAATCTGTACAGGATTTTATCCAGAAATAGAGTTTGAAACATTTAAAACAGAAGTTATAGAGATGGGTGATTTGTTGATAAACAAAGCTTTAGAAATGACGAAGGAGAGAGAAAATGAAGTTTAAGCAAAAATTAATGATACTAGGAACAATATTATCAGCAACTAGTTTTGCAGGAAGTATAGATTATCTTTCACAGCAGGATGCAGAGTATTTAGCACATCCAGCTATGGTAGGTAAAATCGGAGTATCTGGGGCATATTACAATCCAGCTGGATTGGTTTGGTTAGAGGATGGAACATACATTCAAGTTAATAATCAAACGCATTTGAAAGATTATAGTATGGAATATAATGGAGAGAAATTTAAAAGTGATAAAGCGTCACCAGCTGTTCCAAGTGTACAGATTGTAAAAAAAGCTGGAGATACAGCATACTTTTTCCATGCAGGAGCAATAGCGGGTGGAGGTAGTGTTGCTTATGGTGGAGGAATAGCTACTTTTCC
>JBOFRT010000134.1:0-2636 GCA_051651165.1 Cetobacterium sp. | reverse complement strand
AACATGGTGGAAAAGGGTTAGCAAAAGCTATAGTATCAAAACTACTTTCAATATTTAAAGATAAAAAAATGGGAGAGGGATTATATCTCTCCACACAAACATGTAGCTATGTAGCTATAAAAATATATTTAGACTTTGGTTTTAAACCCTATGATTTAGAAAAAAATCAAAAGGGGTGGGATATAGTTTTCAATAAAATTAATGTTCAATAAAAATTTTATTAAATTCTTCATTGTAAGCTAAAAAAATATCAACAAGAGTGGGGTCAAAGTGTTGTCCACGCTCTTTTTTTATTATTTCAACAGCTTCTTCATGAGAAAAACCGTCTTTGTAAACTCTTTTTTGACGCAAAGCATCATAAACATCTGCTATAGCTACAATTCTAGCCTCTAAAGGTATTTCATTTTCTTTTAAACCATAACAGTATCCTTTTCCATTCCATTTTTCATGATGATAGAGAGCTATATTTTCAGCAATAGCTCCAAGTTGCATTTTATCAATGAGTTTTTTTCCTAAAAGAACATGTTTTTTCATTTCTTCAAATTCGTAAGGAGATAGCTTTCCTGGTTTTTTTAAAATTGAATCAGGAATTCCAATTTTACCAATATCGTGAAGTGAAGCATATTCACTAATCTTTTTAATAAATTTTTTATGACATTTTAGCTTTTCAGCTAAAAATTTCGAATAAAAGTTAACTCTTAGAATATGATTTCCAGTATCTTCATCATTTAATTCATTGGCAGCTTCAAAGCTTTCAACTAATGCTCTAGTTATTAAACGCTCTTTCTTAGTAGCAATAGTAGCTTTTCTTAAAAAATAAAAAAGAGTTAGAATAATTATAGAAGACATGGAAAACATAATTATAAAATATTTATAATTAGGAGATAATTTTTTAGGTATAACTAATTCACTATAAAGAATCCTGCTTTCAGATAGATGACTAGGAAAAAGTTTATCTATAAAATCAGCTAAATCAGAATCATTTTTTACTCCAAATCCAACGGGAGTAATTTTGTTAAAAAATCCAGCAACTTTTATCTCATTTTCTAAGTATTCATTAGAGATAGACATAGATATGATTTTAAAGTCTCCATAAAGATAATCAATCTCTTTATTTAAAAGTGCATTTAAAGCTGATTTTGTACTTTTAAAAAATTTAAAATCGTTTGATGTAATTATTTTTTTTATAGAATTTTTATTTAATTCTTCTGAAGAGATAAATCCAATTTTTTTATTTTTAATATCTGAATAAGAATCGATAAAATTATTATTTGTAAGAGTAAAAGCAGCTAATTGAGATTCGTAATATGGAATAAAAAATTTATTTTTTATGTTAAATACATCTGTGTCAATAGCTTTAATATCATAGTTATCGTTAGGACTTTGGATATAATTGATAGGAATATCAGTTAAATAAGATAATTCTTTAAGGCGATCAATAACATATCCATGATAACTTCCTTTAGATAGATAAAGAAGTGGAACTATTTCATTATTTGTGGGCAGTAAAACTTTAAGTTGCTTGTATCTATGTTTTAATTTATCAATAAGCGGGTCATTTTTTAAAAGTTGTTTATAAAAAATAAGACGTTCTTTTTTTAGGGAATCTACAACATCTTTATCAGAAAAATTAATTTGAAAGTTTTCAATAATATCTTTTAACATAGGATATTTTTTATTTACAACTAACCAAAGTTGTGATGATGGAATATTTTTTAAAGGAATAAAATTATAATTTTTAAAAACATCGTTACTACTTTTGCCGATAATAGCATCTATTTTGTTATTTTCTAATGATGAAAAACCAAAATTACCATTATCTTCAATAGATATTAAATTTTTCAAATCTGGATAAAACTCTTTAGTTAATATAGAATCAGAAGTTCCATCAATATGGCCAATTTTAAATTTATTTAGATTATTTAAATCTAAAGATTTATTTTTCTTTGTAAATAAACCAACATTATACGTATTATAAGTTGGAATAAAAAAATAATTTTTTTCTCTTTCGGGAGTTTTTGCAACATTAAAAAGAATATCTCCATCTCCATTTTTTAATAAATTTTTCATTTTCATTTTATTAGTTGATTGTATTTTAAATTTTAATCCAGTTTTTTGTTCTAGTTTTTCAAAAAACCTTATATAAACGCCAGCTAATTCACCAGAATTTTTTTGATATAAATAGACATGGTTTGGATGGTATATATCGATTAAAAATATTTTATTTTTATTATTTTTAATCCATGATTTTTCATCTTTTGAAAATTCAATTGGGAATATATTTAAAAAAATGAGAAAAAAAAGAAAAAAAGATCTGACCAAAATAACACCTCCCCTATTTTAAAAAATTATATCATAGAACTAAAAAAAGTTAAATAAATTAGAAAGCTAATTTCAAGTAAAAAAATAATTCGAGAAAAGTGAAAAGGAGTGTAGGTAGTTAAAAAAAGAGTAAAAAAGTTTTAGGCGAATAAAAGGGCATGAAAGTAAAACATACGATTAAAAATTTTGGAGGGGTATATGAAGATAATAAAAAAACTATTTTATGGAGTGACATACTTATCACTTTTTTCAAAGTTATTAGCATTTAATATAGGAATAGCTCCAACAGGATTTTATACATCTTTAGATAAAAA
>JBOFRT010000133.1:0-1186 GCA_051651165.1 Cetobacterium sp. | reverse complement strand
CTGTATCTCAATTAGATTGGCAATAAACTCTCTTGAAGCAAGTGAATAGTTCATTCCATCATGTCCTTGAGCTTGTCCATCACATATATCTGTAGCGAAAAATTTTGCAGCTTTTCCACCATTACTATTTATAGCTTCTTGGCCTTTAAATACCAAAGTATTTAAATGAGCACTTCCTGGATGACTATCTCCATAAGTACTCTGTATTATAATTTGTGGTTTTGATAAATCCTCTTTTTTCCAACCCATCCCTATTCTCAATGGATCCATTTCTGGTGCTTTCGTTCTTATTTCTTGACTTTTTAACATAAATTATATCCTTCCTCAACTTGTTCTACATGTTAAGAATAAATATACTGTTTTTTTTTAATTTTGTCAAATAAAATGTTTTAAAAATAAAAAAAAGCCATTTTATAGGCTTTAAATCTCTTTCCATCTATACTAGCTGTTCTACATCTTTTATAGTTCTCTCAATATGTCTTCTACAATACAGTATTGCTAACTCTTTATCATTATCTTTTATGGCATCTAATATTAGTTTATGTTCATCCATACCTTTTTGATATCCTAAGATATCATTTAAACTTTTTTGATGTTGAATCATAAGATTTGAAAGTATCTCACTTATTTTTATTATTATAGAGTTCTTAGTTCCTTTGGCCATTGTATTATGAAACATTGCATCATAGTATGAAAATTTCTCTCCATCCTCTTTAGTTTTTAACATATTTTCATAACACTCTTGTAGCTATAGCAATAGGTAAGATTTTGAGATTATCTCTACCTTTTCCCCTGCTCCACACCGTGCGTGCGACTTTCACCGCACACGGCGTTCCATCATAATTTTAAATTTTATTTATATTTAGAAAGTGTTTTTAATATTCTTGCATAATTCTCATTGTCTTTATAGTAATCCTCTCTATTTTAGCTTTTCAGTAAGATTTTGAAGGTGGAATCTAGTAGCATTAAATTTTCAAGGTCGTCACTTCCACCATCTTCTTTTGGTATCTCTACTCTTTTAACCATTCCTGGTGTATACCTGCCCTTTAAATATTTGATTCATCAATTACGCAGTCTATTAAACTCATAGATTGTACGCCTCCCTCTTCCTAAGAATTAGGAAACTTTATTTTCTTGGTTTACGACCATTCATCTATTAATTCTAAATTAAAACAATTTTAAAATT
>JBOFRT010000132.1:0-1712 GCA_051651165.1 Cetobacterium sp. | reverse complement strand
AGTTAAATAACTTCCAAACTTATCAAGCCACTCTTTATATGCCTTTGGACTACTCTTAAATTTCATCTTAATAATATCTTTTTCAGTAATTCCATCACTCAACATTTTTTGAATTTCTATTATTTTATTTTTTGTCGATTGCTGCATATAATCACCTCCCTAAGCAAAAATATATTATACCCATAATATGAATGTATTATAGCATTGATTTTCTTAATTTAAAAATATAATATATGTATCTTATACCATACTTATACCCAGGCTAATTTCAATAAAAAAATAGAGAGAATTTAATCTCTCCATTTTCAAGGGTATGTATTTATAGGGGTAGGTTTTAGAACACCCCTTAAATCGAATTCTACGAGGTCATTTTTTTGATAAATTTAGGGATTATTAAATTAACCCTAAAATTCACTCTATAAATATTAAAAATCAAACTTTTATTAAAATTTTTATTCATTTTCAAGTTTTGGAATCTCAATTTTAATTTTTGGAACTTTGACATCAATTTCAGGTTCTTTAACTTTTAGATCTGGAACTTTAATTTTTATATCTTTAGATTTCATTATAGTAGTATCCATATTTGAAAAACTCCTTTTTTAATAGGTCCGTATATTCTATTAGAATAGCTCTTATTTTCTCTTTATCATCTTTAGTTTCAATATTACTTTCTATAAAATCAAACAATTCATTTTCTATCTTGTCCGTATCTGTTGTAAATGCTCTATGGTCCTTTAATGTCTCAATATAATTTAGTATTTTTTCCATGTTATCTCCTTGATTAATTTTGTAATATTTTGCACCCTTTTTTTGAAACCTATCGGGTGCATTTAGGGTGCAAAGGTTGCACCCAGGTGGTTGCAAGGTTTCAATCATTTATGAAGTCATTTTCTATCTCATGGAGTATAGCTCCAAATTCTAAATATCTTTCTTTTAATGCATCCTTATACTCATTTATATTGTTCTCTATGCTTATTAAAATCTTATTTAAATCTTTATTATGGTTTTCTATTAAAGACTTTAATTCATCAGCTTTAAGCTTTTTTACATCCTCATACTTAATATCTTCTCTAGCAAATCCTAAAACACTTATATTCTTATCTATCTTTTTTTCTATCTCTCTTATATCCTGGTTTATTAATCCTTTATATGTTGATACATTTAAAAAGTTTAGTATTAGTTTTTTATTTATTAATGTTTTTTCCATGCTGCTTAACTCCCCTATTATTTAGTTTTATATAAAATGTTCCTATTAATTTTTTATTTGAAAATATTAACTTTACCACAAATACATCTAATACGCTTTTCTTTGCTTAAATTAGCCATTAAGCCTTCATCTACAATGTATTTACCCTCTCTATATTCCAGTATAATTTTCCCACATGAACTACACGTAAATACTCTTTCTTTTGTTTGTACTGGTTGAGAGACAAGAACTAATTCCCCATTTATAGCTTTTTTATAATTTTCAAAGAACTTAGTCTTACTTAAATTTTTATATTTCACTTTTTCCCAACTCCTTAGCCTTTATGATCTCTTCAATCTTTAATTGCTTTAAAGTCTTATCTCCAACTAACTTTATTAAAATATTAAGTTCTTTATAATTCATTTTACACTCTCCTAAAATTTTAATTTTTAGGTAAAATAAAAAAGACACTACCTTCAAAAAGTGTCTTTCCCTATTTTCTCCTACTGGAGATATTATTTTTTAT